>JAITFT010000169.1 GCA_031281155.1 Candidatus Fibrimonadaceae bacterium | reverse complement strand
ATGAATATAATGATTCCTATTTGTATGTTTACAAGGCAGAGACTGGCGGTGGATACTCCTTGGTAGCCGAGAACGATGATTGTTCCGGTAGTTGTGAGGGTTACTTAGATTTAGATTCTTATTTGGAACTTGAGGATCTTGCTGCTGGCGAGTATTATATTGTGGTAACGGATTATAGTCCATATATGGCAGGCAATTACTCTTTAAAAGTATGGAACACAGAAGAGGAACCTATAACTTCAACTATCAAAACTTTTGTAGCTAGCAAGCTCCGTTTGCTAAATGGCCGCGGAAGTTTCCAAATCCAAGGCTTAACCAAGCCCGAGACAGTGCGCTTATTTAGCATGAATGGCAGCGTTTTAATGAACCGCACCGTTGACCCTAACGAAAGCGTATCTATTTCGCATCTGCCAAAAGGCATGTATTTGGTAAATGTAAATGACAAAACATTTAGATTAGCAAGGTAGTTTAAAATCTTTATTGGGTGAGGACGTATAGGTAGATTTTTTTCAAAAGAGTTCAATTTATCAAAGTTTTTATTTTACTAACAACCTCTGCTATTTCAGAGTCTTTTGCTTTCTCAATAAATTTAGCTTTTCTAAGCTTCCAATCAAAATTTTTAATTTGGTCTGCTAACACAACGCCTTTTACTTTTTTTCCGCTAATTTTCACCTCAAACGGGTATCCCTTTATTTTACTTGTAATTGGACAAAATATAGCTAATCTAATTTTTTCATTGTAAGCGAGCGGAGATAAAACCAAAGCGGGACGTTTTCCCTTTTGTTCGTGTCCTAACTGCGGGTCAAACTCCAACCAAACAATATCGCCTTTATCTGGAACATAGTTTTTGCTTACCATTCTTCATTACCAACCGCTTTTCCAAAAGAAATTTCTTCGTGAATATTGTCCTCGGTAACTTGAGATAGTAAATCTTCCAATTTATAAGCGGGTTTCTGTTCCAAAGGAACGATAAAAACTTTATAACCCGTTTTCAAGGACATTTTTCTAGCAGCCCCAACGGGTATTCTAATACCAAAATCATTACCCCACCTTTGTATCACCGCTTCCATAATAACCTCTAAAAAAAACAATAATGATAATATAGTAAATTTTCTCAAAGTAACCCTCCACCCCTAACCACACACGCAGGACAAGTAAATAATTTTGTGTGTTAAGTCGTTTTGTTTTTAAACTCGTGGATTATTTTCTTTGACTTAACACACGGGGAATATTTTTCTCCACTCGTCATTTTATAGCATTATTTGGGGATATTTTCGCCATTTTAATAAAAAATGTTAAAAATAATCTTTTTTATAGGATAAAAACCGCATTTTTGAGCTAATTTTGAGGTTTTTAACGGAAAAATAGAGTTTATCAATAAACCTAGGTTTATTGATAGATACCAAATATAGTAAAGAATTGCGTTTTTGTCAAGTTTTTGAGGGGTAAAAAGTCTATCAAAAAACGTAGGTTTTTTGATAAACGAGGAAAGCTGAAAATCGGTAAAACAGAGTAGGTGAAATGTTCAAAAATAGGAGTTCATAATGAACAAACAAAAAATAGCCCTTGTGATAGCTTGTGGGGTCGGTATATTAGCCGTATTTATGCCTTGGGCTAGTTTTCCCATAATGGGAACGTTTAATGGTATGAAAGCTGGATCAGAAAATATTGCTGTTGGTATTGGAGGGTTAAACATACTCTTTTTAGCAGTAGCTTTGTTAATAGCACTTGTGGGGAATAAAACAAAATCACTAGGTAGCAAAATCAAATATATAGCAGCTTCAGCAGGATTGATTAGCATAACTATTATTGTTTATTTTGCGGTGTCCTTTAATCAACAAATAGGTTCAATAGGAATTCCATGTGAAGATTTTTTTGGTTTAGGTCGAAATGTTACTCAGGCGGTTACTGCTAGCATTTCAATAGAATTTGGCTTGTATTTAGCAATTATAGCAGGTATCGGCGTGTACCTAATATCTCTTTTCCCAAATTGGTTTGGTGACGAATCCGACAAAATAACAAGCAAACCTAAAATGATTTTCTTGATAGTCTCATTAGTAGTGTTGCTTGTTACTTCATTGATGGCTAGTGGTATGTCTCCAAAAGCCAAAGCAACCGAAATTGAAGCAGCCGCTAAAGTTTGGTTGAAACTTCAAGAAGCCTATTCTATGGAAACGATGAGATTCGGTTCAAACAAAGAAATAGGCTATACATCTCCACAGTCCTCCAATTCTTTCTGTTACGAATCAGGTATTACTTCGGCTAATACCGCTGTTTGGAAAGCAACCGCAAGAGGCTCTCTCGGTAATTGTAAAGATGGGGTATGGATAATTACTATGACTTATAATTCTAGAAGTTCCGAAACGAAAATTGAAACTAAAATTACAGGAGCCAACTGTGAGGAACTAACCCCTAATTTCAAAAATTTAAAATAGGGATTAATAAAGAGCTTTAATAGACCACTTACAGCAAGTATCTACATCATCACTGTGGTAAACCACATACCACATATTTTTAACGTTCCAAGACACTCTAACATTAGTTTCCAAGTCCTACCTTTTTTACCACTTTTTTCTTTAATCCCAATTTCCTTGTTGTATTTTGCTCTATACCTTTTGCTTGTGATTAAAGACATTGTTTGACTAACAGAAGTCCAAGAAACTAAATGGGGTTTACCTGTTTGTAACCCTTTGACCTATCCCTAATGAGACCTGCTTTTTTAAACAAATACGCCATTTTGTTTCTCCTTGTTTTTGTGTGTCAGTTCTGTGTCAGTGGTTACGCAAAAAACAACACAAAGGAGAACGGGGTTGATAAACCCTGTTGTTGAAAGTGGCGGTTCAGGGACTTGAACCCCGGACCTACGGATTATGATTCCGCCGCTCTAACCAGCTGAGCTAAACCGCCATATCCCAATAATTTAGAAAAGTTTTGCGAAAAAGTCAAGGGAAAAAGTGAAATTTTACTTAATAAAATGTTATTATCATTGGAAAAGTCCAAAATTCTCCCTATTTTTTATTTTTTTCTTAATAAATCTTTAAATTTTACAAAAAATTGTTAATAGAAGTCAATTTGTATTTATATAAAAATCAGTGAGTTATACAAGTTTTCAAATTTTTCCGAACTTATCAAGCCAGCTCATTATCTTTATCTTTTTAAATAAATAAGAATGATTATATATAGTAAACGTATTCATAAGTTGCTATCGCTCTTAGTTAACAACTTTTTCTGCATTTGCTTTAAAGTGTCTAAATATGCTTTCTCTACTTCGGTTAAATCGTCTAAAATTTGTTTCTTATACGCATCGTACTCACGATGTGCTTTCTCAACGGCTTCAATGTGACTAACAGCTCCTGCACTTTCCAAAATGCCAATACCAAAATCACGTGAAAATTTATCCAAAGTTTCCAACCAGTCTTTCATATACATAGGTTGATGCATTTCAGCTTTTAATTCAGCCATATCAAAAAAGGCATTTACCATTCTGCGAAGTGCAAACAGTTCTTTTTCAGTCATGTAGTTTTTGGCAATGGTTACTTCGCTTTTAATTGGATGGCTACCTTTGAAAACTGTTAGACCCATAAAAGGCAATTCTGCATTTGCGCGATTAAAAATGATTTCGCTTGCGGTATGTCCGCTAACGGCATAGTGCAGTTTATTTTGTACTATTTTAAAAAAGTTGTAAGTTTCTGGCATAGTAGCATTATAGTCTAGACTAGTGGCATATAGGTCGAGGATTTGACGATACATTACTTTTTCACTAGAACGAATATCACGGATACGTTCCAAAAGTTCTTTCCAATAAATTCCGCTGCCCATATTTTTTAAAAAATCGTCGTTCATGGAGAATCCTTTTTGCAGATACTCATGTAAAATTTTTGTTGCCCATTGCCGAAATTGTATTCCACGTGGTGATTTTATGCGGTAACCGATCGCAATAATGACATTTAGGTTATAAAATACCACAGGTTTATCAGAATTTGCAATTTGCATATTTTGCAAATTGCTTTTTGTGTCCAATTCACCTTCAGCTTCAATATTTTTTATATGACGTGAAATTACGCTAATATTACGTTCAAATAACTGCGCCATTTGTGCCTGGGTAAGCCAAAGAGTTTTGTCAGTCATGCGGACATCAATTTTAGTTAAACCATCTATGGTTTGGTAAATAATAATCACTGAAAAAAAGTAGAAATTATTTTTGACAAATAAAAACCTAATGGAGCAAAAATAGCTAAAGAGAATATTGCTATAAGGAATTTTTTGATAAAAGGCTTATAACCCTTGCTTCCGCAAATTTTCTGCCAGAATATTAAAAGAGTAAACAACTGGACAGATGAACAAATAATGCTTACAATGGGAACGGAATAAATTCCAACAAGTTTTGCAAAAGGAAGGTACAAAAACAGGCTTGCGGCAAAAGTTAATGTATTTATTATCGTTGGCAACCACATTCTCTCGCAGGCATAAAACGCTCTTACCAACAAAGCCTGTGCACACAACCCAATGCTCGCAGGCAAGTAGCACAAAAGCAAATTGCTAACAAGCACAGAATCTTCTTGGGTGAAAGCTCCTCTCTCAAATAAAATTTTAACTGCAGGAAGGCTAAGAGCCGTTAAGGCACAAATTGCTGGAACCAAAGCAAGAAACATTTTTGATAAATTGCCCCATACTTTTTCATTTAGCTGGGCAATTTGATTTTCCTTAAACATCCTGACCATATCGGGATATTTTGCCACGCCAACGCTAAAACCAAAAACGGCAACCAAAACATACATAAGCCTAAAACTGTAGTTAAGGCTTGAAATTCCGTGAGTACCGAACAAGGAGCCAAAGCTTCGTATAACAAATTCCAATGCGAACATTGAGCCTGTGCCTAAAATCATAGGCAGCAAAAGTTTTACGGTTTTAATTAGTTCCATATCCCTTGGCTTAAATTCAAAAAAGTATTTCACTCCGCCTCTATAGGAACCTATTATTTGAACAACAAAGAAGCCGATAAAAGCACCTACGGGAACACCCCACGCAAAACCTTCAATTCCCTTGTTTCTTAAAAGCCATCCGAATAAAACAATGCTCGCATTGTAGATTACTCCTGTTAGTGCTGGGATTAAAAATTGTTTGCGAGCTTGCTGCGCTGCTATTAAAAAGCTGCCTGCGAAAAAAAACAGTTGCGCTGGTAAAATTATTCTACCGAAATACACGGCCATTTCCAAAATTTCTTCGCTTGGGTTTGCGATTGTAAGCAATAAAATAAGTTCTTTCATAAAAATAAAAGCTGGCACGGTAAGTGCAAGGAGCACAATCCCTAAGCAGTTGAAAATATTGCTAAAAGACCGCCACCCTTGTGCTTCGTTTTCTTTCAGTAAGTGAGTTGTGAAAAGCGAAATAAAAACTATGGATAAAAAGCCTGTGCCTACAAGGTGATTTAAAATATCTGGAATCATAAATGCTAAATCGAGAGCATTTTTTTGCTCATTCACGCCAGCAATGCCAGCGAGAAGCATTTCGCGCAACATACCCAAAGCTCGGCTTGCGAGCAAACTTGCGGCTATGATTAAGGATGCGTTCATTACACTGCACGCCGTGCCTGGACTGAAAAATCATGATTCAAACAAAAGGCATCTACATCGTCAAAATCAAAACTCATAATGCGACCATAAACTTATAATTTTTATATTTTTTTCTGCTTCAAAAACTTGATACACTAATCTATGCTTAATATTTATTCTTCTGGATAATTTTCCTAAGAGTTCTCCTACTAATTTTTCATAAGGAGGCGGCATTTGATAAGGATTGCGAGAAATTAAATCTACAAGCTCTTTGGCTTTTATATCCAGTTTGGCAGATTTTAGTTTCGGAATATCCTGCACGGCTTTTTTGCTGTACTTTATTTGAAACATTACCAATTGACCTCGCTAGAATCTACGCACTCTTCCAGTGGTTCGGCAATAGCCGCTTTTAATTCGGCATAAAATTTTGGTTCTATTGAAAGCTCCAGGGTTGCTATTAAGCCTCTATAAAACTCTTCGCTTAAAACGACAGCATTGCCATATTCCATAGTAACAATTACTGGTTCTTTGTATTGAACCACTTGCTCAAAATAATCTGAGCATTTTTGCTTGAAATTAGAAACAGTTGTTGATGTCATAAAAACCTCAATTATAAGATAGAAAATTGGAAACAACCGCTTGGCACCACAAAAATACACTGTCGCAATTAAAGGGTCTTTACGATAATTTCTTGATAATTGATTTGGCTAATAATTCATTGATTTCTCTATGCCTAGGAACTGGCTGACATGCACCAGTTATCTTGTCGATCTTCATATAAGCTTCTAAGCATTGCTTCAAGTTCGGGCAAATTTTCCCCTTGAGTAGAGTATTCAGGATATTCATTTAAATACCCTACATAGAACCCGTTGTTTTGCCAGTACGTGT
>JAITFT010000164.1 GCA_031281155.1 Candidatus Fibrimonadaceae bacterium | reverse complement strand
AAAACTATTTGTTTCTCAAAATCTCTTCAAATGCACAAGGCGGTAGTTGGACTATGTATAAACGTGAAAATTTTCAAACGACCCCTAACAACATAAACCAATGTCGAACACTACCCAATTTCCAATAGCTTAAGTGCTAACCTATATGGTTCCGATGAAGGCTTTCCTTCACGTACATCATCAGCCGTTATTATTAAATCAATTTTAGATTCTAATTTGAGTGAACGTAGCACATAATTTGCCCATTCCTGATTTGACCCAGTTACTACAGCAACTTTAATCCCCAAGTTTTTCATCACATGTATAAGTTGTGAGATGTTTTTAGTAGATGTAATTTTGGAATTGCTCTGTACAATTTTTTCTTTAATTTGAACAAAATCAAAGGGAAGAACAGATGTATTATTACTTAGCTGTAAAATATCTTCAGCTATTTCAACATTTTTTTTCCCTTCAGTTAACCTTATCATTTTCTCGGCTTTTTCAAAATTAAAATCAATCCCTAGTGACTTAGCTGCCGCCACCCAAGCATCAATATGAAAATCAATACTATCGATTATTACACCATCCATATCGAATATAGCCAATTTAGTTATGCGAGGTACTGGGCTTCTGCTTTTTATTGATAAGATTGCCTTCTTTGATGTTACACGTATGTGTTCAATAGGGTCATTTACAAATTGACGCAGTACTGCTATATGCTCTTTACCACCATGTCGTCCTAAATAATCAACCAACATTTCTCTTGTTGGATACAACGGATTTGCAATCAATCTGTTCACACAGCCGTTGATTGTTTTTATTTTTGAACTAAAATAAGCAAAGATTAAATCATCATTGCATTTTTCTCTTACGGGATCAGCTATCAATTCAATATACTCATGAAACTTTTCAACTTCTCCTAAAAATGCGATGGATATATAAAACTCCCTTTTAGCAATAAAATCAATCTCACCATTGATTAGAGAAATCAGCAGGTCTTTAATAGTGGTTATATTTAATCGTGACAAGAAATGAGCTCCAATGAACCTGACCCATGGTTTTGGGCTGTTTAGAAGCGCTAATAATTGTTGGATATCAGACTCCAGGAGCATCTCTCTAGAAAATTTGCTTATCTCTTCATGGTATACGACACTTTTTATGTTATCAAAAATTTCTAAATTTTGTTTGCGTATAGCATTAACCAGCCATCTGGCAACAAAATACTCCATAAATGACCTGTGCATAAATCTTAAGGAATTTCCTGTTGTCCGTGTTAAAAACAGTAAATCATTTATGCTAATTTTTAATTCCGTAAGCTGTTCACCTGCAGCACATAATATGTCATCACTGCTGATTGTATCACTATTATCTTTATACATCAATACTGCAATTTTTTCAAAAATAGCAAACATTTGTGGCGCATATCGTGCAACTTCAGAGGGAAAACCATTTTTAATATATAATTCATATATGTCTGAAATTTTTAAGCGGCTGGTTATATCTGGCAAATCTGCAATAACCATTTTTAACAGTAAGTGCTGCCTACATAATTCAAGAATATGTTCATTAGAAAAAATGTACTGAATTGATTTTTCCATCTTTTTACGCATTAAAATTTCCTGAATTTGTTTGTTTTGAAGCAACTCTATCTCTAAAATCTCCATTTTTGAGTTGTTTGCCGCCAAATTTATGTCTGAAAGACTTACAAAATTTCTAAAATCGTCTGGGTCACGGAACGCACTATGTCTAGTGGTGATTATTACTTTGCTGTTCTGACCAAAAGTTTTACCTAATTCCATTAATGTAAAAGGTGACCTAGCATATTTGAGTACATATTCATCAAATCCATCTAAAAAGAGCAATACATCACCATTCATGAAATTTTTTTCAAACAGATTTTGCTCTAATTCAATATTGTATTTCGTCTTTAAAAAGTTTAAAAGTTGACTTAATAAGTCTTCACAGCTACGAATTGGATCTTTGAACGATTTCATAGATGCAATGATTGGGATTTTTTTCGTTTTATTGCAATGATTTTTTAAATATTCGCGATATACATACAATAGTAGCGATGATTTTCCAGTTCCGAACTCACCAACAACGCAACTAATTACGATCTCTTTATTGTTTAGTGATTTCAATAAATGTTTTTCGAGCGAGTCTTTTATTGGTGTGGAAACCTCTTTCCCTCGAGAAAATTCTATACGCGATCCATTTTGCTCAACATAATCCTCATTAAAATTAAATTCTTGATTTAATGAAAAGTATCCTAAAAAATTTGGGTCATTATTATAAATTTGATTTTGAACCTTCTTTTTATACTCTATTAGTTGCCTTTTAAATCGACATGCTTTAAACCATTCTGATTTACTTAATTGTGCATAAATAACTGGAAGCGGTAAAATACCTATAATTGTAGGTATTATTATGTTGACCAAAATCTGACTATTCACTAGAATCACTCTCTTTTGAGAAAATTAATTTTGACTGTGGATTTATATGTAACTTGTTTGAAGGAAATCCAATAGACCTCCTCGGTATTTATAAATAGTTGGGGTGTGCTTGTTTTGTGTAGAGATGGTTTAGTCTGTGTTTGGTAGTTTGGATCGGTATGAAAAAGCTTCAAAACTAAGTAATGAGG
>JAITFT010000165.1 GCA_031281155.1 Candidatus Fibrimonadaceae bacterium | reverse complement strand
GCTGGAAATAGCTCTTTCCGCATTGTGGAGCGCAACTGCAGAAAAAAGCTCTGGGCATCCGGAGCGTTTACTGAGCTGGATGGGAGCTAAAGCTTTGGAAAAGGGAAAACCCGCAAACTTAATTCTCTTTAACCCAAACTTAGAATGGGAAGTTGAAGAGAGCACTTTCGCAGGCCCAGTGTGCAACTCCCCGCTTTTGGAAAAATTTTTTCATCTTGGCCAGAAAATTGAGCGGAAAGGCTAATGTTAGTACCAGCGCCTACAAAAGCAAGCCAGTGATTTGTTAGAGCAATTTCTCCTAAAATATTAGGAGAGGTAGCAAGGGTTAGGTAATGATAGTAATTAGAAGATTCGTTAATTTTATAAGGATCATAATAAGTAAAAGTTGTTTTATCCTCTAAAAGCTGCCAGTTGAAACTATTTTTCAACCCAGCAATGATTCTTATTTTATCATTTTGCAATACTTTATGACCAAGATTAAATAATAAATTTACATTATTAACAACCAAATCCAATTCTTCATCCCTGATAAGCACAGGATAATTTTCTCTAAACGTATGCTTTACGTCCGTGCGAACATAAGCAAGCCTTGCTAAAAACTATTTTACCAGCCATCCTATCACCGCATTATCTCTTGTGAAATAATTGCTTGCCGCCTCTTTCACTGCCTCGCGGCTAACGGTTTCTAAAGCTGTAGCCCAATTCAAATATAAATTATATGAACCGAACATTTCGTACCAAGCTAAATTTGTTGCAACTCCAGCCATATTTGTTAAACTGCGCAGCTGTGCCGCATAAGCATTATTCAACACTTTTTGAAATTCTCTTTCGTTCACCAACTCATTTTTCAGCTTTTCCAACTCTTCCCAAACAATTGCTTCTGCTTTTTCAGGATTTGCGCCTGGCCTAAGCGCAACAGACACAGTAAATGTTGATATTGCCTTGTTCGGGTTATTGCTTGCACTCGCACTTGTTGCCAGCTGCTCTTCTTCCACAAGCCTTTTATAAAGCCTGCCGCTGCGGCCGTTCAAAGCACCCTCTACTATATCTAATGCGTAAACTGCGGAATCGCCAACGGCGGGAGTTTTGAAAATTATATCTATGCTTGGAATTGCATCTGTTCTGCGAACTATTAAACGCTTTTCGCCTGCTTGCTTTGGCTCCCTTAGCTTTATTTCAGGGAAAGGCTCACCGGTGGGAATATTGCCAAAGTATAAATGTATTTTGGGCAAAAGGGAATCGGCGGAAAAATCTCCTGCGAAAACTAAAATAGCATTGCGTGGCTTGTAATATTTTCTGTAATGTTCTTCTGCTTGCTCTTGCGTTAAATTTTCAATGGAAGAAGCCCAGCCTATTGTTGGAATGCGGTAAGGGTAGGCTTCGTAAATCATTGTTCTCAAAGTTTCTCGATAGCGCCCCCTTGGAGGATCGTCGTAGCGCATTCTGCGTTCTTCCATAACAACGTTTCGCTCTGCTTCAAATTCGCGCGCAATAACAGCGTTTTGCATTCTGTCTGCTTCCAGCCATAAAAATAATTCCACTTTATTGCGTGGCAAATTCACAAAATATGCAGTCATCAAATCGCTGGTAAATGCATTCAAACCGGTTCCGCCGGCCTCTTGGTATGCACTCCACAATTCGTCTGGTTTCAGTTTCTCAGTGCCTTTGAAAAGCTGGTGCTCTAATAAGTGAGCAAGCCCGGAGTTATCGGGAGTTTCGTGAACCGAGCCTGTTGCATAAAAAAGCCTGCAAGCCACAGTTGGAGCTTGTTTGTTTTCGTAAAGCAGCACGGTAAGCCCGTTTTCCAAAACTTCTTTGCGAACTTTTATTTCTTGAGCAGTCGTTTGGACCCATATACCCAAAATTAGCAGAATAAATAGGATTTTTTTAGTGAAGCTGAAACGCATTATAATTCCTCCTCGAACAAGCCATTGATATATGCGGCTTTATCGAAAGGAGCCAGTTGATCTATTTTTTCGCCAACGCCAATCCAGTGAATTGGGATTTTAAGCTCGCTCGCTATGGAAAGCACGGAACCGCCTTTTGCCGTGCCGTCTAGTTTTGTTACTATTAAACCTGTTAGGTTAAAACTATCGTGAAAGGCTTGAACTTGTTTAATGGTGTTTTGCCCAGTGTTGCCGTCTATAACCAGCCATATATCGTGAGGAAAATTTTCGTTCACTTTTTTTACAACTCTAATCGTTTTGCGGAGCTCATCCATTAGGTGGTCTTTATTGTGCAAACGACCCGCTGTGTCTATAAACACCACATCGCTTTTTCTTGCGAGAGCCGCTTGGCAAGCATCGTAAGCTACTGCGCTTGGATCGGAGTTTTCTTGGTGCCGCACAAAATCAGCGCCTGCTCTTTGCGCCCAGGTTTCCAACTGCTCAATTGCCGCTGCCCTGAACGTATCGCCTGCCGCCATAAGCACGGATTTTCCCTCTTGCTTTAAGCGATGCGCCAGCTTGCCTATGGTGGTGGTTTTGCCTGCTCCATTCACGCCTATAATTAGAACCACGTGCGGTTTTCCATCCCATTTTAATTCTGGCGGATCGATCAGCAGGCTCTGCGCTTCGTTGCGTAAAATTGCGTTGATTTCTTTTTGCGTTAAAGATTTGCCAAGCCCATGCTCTCTAAGGGCATCGGTTAGTAGAAAAGCCGCTTCTACTCCAACATCGGCTTTGATTAAATGCTCTTCTAGATTTTCGAGCATTTCATCGGTTATTTTGCCAACGCCGGCGATTGACTTTAACTCGCCGAGTAAAGCCTCGCGAGTTTTCGCAAGACCAGATTTTATTGCAGAAAAAATGGACATTACACCACGCTCTTCACTTCATCAACAATACCATAGTCTTTCGCTTGCGCTGCGCTCATAAAATAATCGCGATCGGTGTCGCGCTCCAGCTCTTCTTTCGACTTGCCTGTGTGCTCGCTGAAAATTCCGTTCAGCACATCGCGAATACGGAGCATTTCTTCTGCCTGTATGGCAAGGTCGCTGGCAGGGGCAACAAATTCGCCGTGAATAAGCGGTTGGTGAATCATTATTCGAGCATTGGGCCAAGCATAGCGCTTGCCTTTTGCGCCTGCGCACAAAAGCACCGCCCCAAAAGAAGCCGCCTGCCCTGCGCATATTGTTATAACCTGGCTCTTTAGCGATTTCATGCAGTCGTAAATGGAAAGACCGCTGGAGATTGCGCCGCCCGGGCTGTTTATGAAAAAGTAAATATCTTCGTTTGAGAGCGAATCGAGGTAAAGAAATTGCTTAACAAGTTCCTCTGCGCTGGAATCTTCAACCGGCCCCCATAAAAACACGCGCCTATTCTTTGCGAGCGCATATTCTGCCTCTTTAAGAAAACTCTTTTTGCATTCTTCTTTTTTTTCTTCTTTACAAACCATAAAAATCCTCTGCTTTTGAGCGATAATGTAGAAAAACTTCCTCAATGGACTTATTCTTTTCAAGAGCGATCCTTGCAATATCTTCATATTCGGGCTTAGATTTTACCAAGCCAAACCCGCGAGCTGTCTTTACCCTTACCGTGCCTAGCTCCGTTTTAAGCTCCGTTTCTTCTCTTTGCAAAGCGTGTCTGTGGCAGGTGTATTCCCTGATTCCGAGCGTGCTCGTGTGCTTAAAAATCAGCGAGAGCATTTTGCTTTTAGCATCGGTGCGGCACATACAAACGAAAATTAGCCCTGTGCGACCCTTTTTCATGCCGATTGGCATGGTATATGCATCGAGTGCTCCCTCTTGAAGCAAAAGTTGCTGCGCAAAGCTCACCGCTTCGGGTGTCATATCGTCTAGATTGCAAAGCAACTCTGTAATTTTTTCGCTAAAACCGACTGAATTTCCGATGTAAGCACGTACGCAATTTACTTTATCAAAATCTTTTTTTCCCATGCCATAGCCAAGTTTATCAACGCTGAGCATTGACATTTTGCAAAAATCTTTTGCAAAATATTTCAGCAATGCCGCACCTGTAGGCGTGCATAGCTCGCCTATAGTATCATCGCTGTATATGGGCGTGTTGCGTAAAATACGCGCAGTAGCGGGAGCCGGAACAGGCAGAATGCCGTGAGCGCAACGGACTTGCCCACTGCCTACATTAACCGGAGAAGCTAAAATTAAATTGGGAGCAAGCTCTTCTATTAGCATACAAACGCCAACAATATCGGTAACAGCATCCATTTCGCCAACTTCGTGGAAATGGATTTTATCTACAGGAACACCGTGAGCATGGCTTTCTGCCTCGGCTATTAGCTTATATACTCCGAGCGCATTTTTTTTCACAATATCTGAAACATTCAAATGTTCAATTAAATGCTCAATGCTATGGTAATCATTGTGATGATGGTGATGATGTTCATGCTCATGCTCATGCTCGGCTTCTTCTAAGTTGCCTATTTTAATTTTTACATGCGTTCCCATTATACCGCATTTTGAAGATTTTTCAGTTGTTACAGCCACGCCTGGAATACCAATATTATTTAATCTGCCTAGAAATTCTTTTGGGTTATTATGCAATTCAAGCAAAGCTGCCATTAGCATATCACCCGCCGCACCCATATTGCATTCAAAGTAGAGCGTTTTCATTTTATCCCCTTTGGTGATTTATAATGCTTGCTAAATAGCCCGCTCCAAAACCGTTGTCTATGTTTACAACGCTAACGCCGCTTGCGCAGGAGTTGAGCATTGAGAGCAAGGCGGCTACCCCACCGAATGATGCGCCGTAGCCTACGCTGGTGGGAACACCTATAACGGGGCAATCAGCGAGGCCGCCCATAACGCTGGTAAGCGCTCCTTCCATGCCTGCTATTGAAATAATAACTTGCGCATTCATTATAACATCTAGTTTGGAGAGAAGCCTGTGAATTCCTGCAACACCAACGTCGTATAAGCGAACAACTTCGTTTCCTAGCGCTTCTGCTGTAAGAGCGGCTTCTTCTGCTACCGGCATATCGCTTGTGCCTCCAGTTGCGACTACAATTTTCCCAATACCGCTTGGCTTGGGTATTTCGCCCACTATGCCGATTTTTGCGATTGGTTCGTAGCGCAAGGCAGGAATTTGCACTTGTTTTGCAATTTCTGGCGTTAATCTGGTTATCAAAATTAACCGTTGCCCTTTTTTTAACATGGCGGTTACAATGCCAGTTATTTGTTCTGCCGTTTTTCCCGAACCGTAGATTACTTCGGGGATGCCTTGCCTTAATTCACGATGATGGTCAACCTTGGCGAATTCCAAGTCTTCAAAGGGCTCTGTGCATAGCTTTGACAAGGCATCTTCGGGTGAAAGTGTACCGGCTTTTATTTTTTCTAAGATATTTAAAGTTTCTTGTTTGTTCATAATGTGATAGCAATAAGTTAGAAAATTTCTATAGTAATCAATGATTAACTCAATGTTTGGGAGTAGGGTATGGGGTGTGGGGTATAGGGAATTCCTCAAAAAACAGCTAATTCTGCTCAAAAACAATGTTTTTGCATCGCCCATACCCTACACCCTATACCCCGCACCCAAGCAAATAAATCAACATTCTTCAAATTTCTCATTTTTTTCCGCTTTTTCCAAAAAAATAATGTATATTATGACCATAGTTATGGCTGAAGGTAGAAATATAGTGTTTTTTGATTGTTTTGCGAAGCATCGCAAGCTTTCCCTAGAGGCTATTTTTGGAGCCTTGAATTTTGACTCTCCCGCGCACGGGGGGGTGCAAGGTTCACCTCCCAATTTTGCAAGAATAGCTTAGATAGTTTAGTCGGATTTTTTCAAAATATAAAAAGAATTTCCTGCCCTTGCATAGGCTTAACAATTTCTATTCATTTCAAAAAACAAAAGGAGTAAAACGATGAAAATACGAATCGTCACTATAGCCGCATTGGCAAATAGCTATAAGTATTCCCACAATTCACTGGAGGAAACAGTATATGGAAATTAAGAAAATTTTTGTAGCAACGCCTATTGGCAAAGATGGATCAAAAGAAAGAATTCATTCAGATGCCATGTTTAACCAAGTTTTTGAATCACTCGAAAAAGAATTGGATTGTAAATTTATAAGGATAGATGAGCAACCTGGTATTGGAATTGTATCTGAAAAAATTTATAAAGGTATTGAAGAAGCTGATGTAGTTATAGCTGATACAAAATGGAGAAACCCAAATGTATTTTATGAAATTGGCTTGGCGCATGCACTTAATAAACCTGTTATTTTAATGAACCCAAAAGAAAAAAAGCTTCCATTTGATCTTGCGCATTTTTAAGTATATTCCATATTGTCAAGATATTTTTAAAAAAGGGCGCAATGCTAATTATATTAATGAATTGAAAAAGGCTTTAAAAGAAGAATTTAAAGAATTTAAAAAGACCAATAAAAAGCAATTACAAGGTATAATTCCATATTTAAGAGTATCCAAAGATTATCATCAAGATAAATTAGAAGATACTTTAACAGGAATTGATGATTTAATAAAAGTATTATCTCTGTTTTCAACGGATGAAAATATAGTAATTGCCGAATACATTGATGGCGAAGATAATGCTTTCAAAGCATTGATAAATTCAATAAAAAAGGCTCGCAAATCTATACGAACGACTCGGTTTTCTCCAAATGCGGTGGTAGATAGGCAAAAAGAATTTTTCCAAACAATCAAAGAAGTCATGGATTCAAAGAAGGAAGTCAAAAGTTTTAGCCGTATTATTGCTGTTAACCATGAAAAAAAGTATGAAGAAATAGACAAATTGATTCTAAATAATTTAGGACACAACTTTACTATATACTTGTCTCGAAACGCATATAATTTTGAAATAGTAATTATTGATGAAGAGATAGTTTTTATTCATTTTAAAGAAAGCGATGCAAAAAATGCAAAACAAGAACAAGAAGCAGAAATTATTTCCGCTACATTAAAGTTTAAAAGTTGCCGAGTTGCCGATGAGTTTATCAAAATATTTGATAGCATGAAAGCAGATAACATTATTCGTGTAGTTCATTGCGCTAAACTTAACCGCAAAACTTATAACAAAGAAATGAATGTTATCAAAAGAATATTCAATAAAGAATTAAATCAAAAGGTAATGTCCTAATATGAACGAGTGGTTTGCTGTCATTAATCCTATTTCTTTTCTTGCTTTTCTTGTATTAGCCGGATACACTGCCGAGAAAACGCAGTATGTGTCAAAGATAAATGAGAAACTATCAAAAGTTATCACTCATATCACTTTGCCAGTACTGGTAATCGTTTCTTTATCCAATCAAAATGTTAAAGATATAC
>JAITFT010000087.1 GCA_031281155.1 Candidatus Fibrimonadaceae bacterium | reverse complement strand
AAGCCGAAGATAGAGGCTTGTTCAAAGAAGCAATGAAAGCCATTGGGC
Organism: Candidatus Fibrimonadaceae bacterium; assembly: GCA_031281155.1. Classification (GTDB taxonomy): domain Bacteria; phylum Fibrobacterota; class Fibrobacteria; order Fibrobacterales; family Fibrobacteraceae; genus Fibrimonas. The sequence goes on along the minus strand of JAITFT010000087.1, from coordinate 14,475 downwards.
TGGAAATGCCGCGCAGCGGAGTCGCCCACTCTTATGAAGAAGCTTGCCGCATAAAAGAATCGCTAAACACTTGGCCCATTGTCATACGGCCCGGCTTCACGCTTGGAGGCACAGGTGGCGGCATTGCTCACAACGAAGAGGAATTCAAAGAAATATGCGAAAGAGGGCTTTACTACTCGCCTACCAAAGAATTGCTGGTTGAAGAATCCATTGAAGGCTGGAAAGAAATAGAACTCGAAATAATGCGAGACAACGAAGACAACTGCATTATAGTTTGCTCCATTGAAAATATCGATCCAATGGGAGTTCACACGGGCGACTCAATAACCATAGCTCCTGCGCTAACCCTCACAAACAAGGAATACCAACAGCTTCGAGACGCAGGCATTGCCGTTATGCGCGAAATCGGAGTCCGTGGTGGAGGCTCCAATGTGCAGTTCGCAGTTAATCCAAACGACGGGCGCTTGGTTGTTATCGAAATGAACCCGAGAGTTTCCCGCTCCTCTGCCCTTGCATCAAAAGCAACCGGTTACCCAATAGCAAAAATCTCCGCAAAATTAGCCGTTGGTTACACATTAAGCGAAATATCAAACGACATGACCAAAGAAACAAAAGCAGATGTCGAACCTTCAATAGATTATATTGTAACAAAAATTCCACGCTTCGCATTCGAAAAGTTCACAGGCGCAGACGATAAACTCGGCACGCAAATGAAATCGGTCGGCGAGGCAATGGCTATTGGGCGCACATTTAAGCAGTCTTTCCAAAAAGCGCTTCGCTCACTGGAAACCGGCAGAGCAGGCTTTGGCGCAGATGGCAAAGATTATCTCCTCAAAGATTTAAGCGATGAAGAACTGTCAAAAAAAATAGGCATAGGCAGCGCAAACCGCATATTTATGGTTAGAGAAGCCATAGCTCGCAATTGGGGCTTGGAAAAAATTTACGAACTCACAAAAATAGATCGCTGGTTCTTGCGGCAAATGATTGAGCTTGTGGAATACGAAGAAGAAATTCGCTCTGCAAAGAACTTAGACGCTTTGGCAAAAGATCCCTTGTTGTTTGAGCAAGCAAAAGAATTCGGTTTTTCAGATAAGCAAATAGCAAATATACTGGGCGAAAAAGAAGAAGATGTTAGAAAAAAGAGAAAAGAAATAAATCTAAGGCCACAGTTCCACGTTGTAGATACCTGCGCCGGAGAATTTAAATCTTTTACTCCTTATTTTTACTCAAGCTATTCAAGCGGAGCACCGGCAGAAGCACGCAAGCTGGAACCTTTTTCCGATCTCTCAAACACCGCAAAAAAAATCCTTATTTTAGGTGGCGGCCCAAACCGCATAGGTCAAGGGATAGAATTCGATTACTGCTGCGTTCATGCCTCTTTTGCATTGAGAAAAGCGGGCTTTGAAACCATAATGCTAAACTCAAACCCCGAAACCGTTTCCACCGATTACGACACCTCCAACAAACTCTATTTCGAACCCTTAACTTTAGAAGATGTTTTAGAAGTTTATGAGCGCGAACAATGTTTTGGCGCAATAGTGCAGTTTGGCGGGCAAACCCCGCTCAACTTGGCAGAAGGCCTAAAGGCGAACGGAGTAAATATAATAGGCACATCGCCAAGTAGCATTGCCGTTGCAGAAGACAGAGAGCTTTTTTCAAAAATGCTGGAAAAACTGAAAATTTTGCAACCGCCAAACGGAATAGCAAAAACCGCAGAAGAAGCCGAGAAAATCGCAGAGCAAATTGGCTACCCAATTTTAATGCGCCCTTCCTTTGTTCTAGGCGGCCGCGCAATGGTTATAGCTTACGACAAAGCAGGTTTGCACGAATACATGGCAAAAGCCATGGAAATTTCAGAAGGCAGGCCTATTTTAATCGATAGCTTTTTGGAAAACGCAACCGAGGTCGATGTAGATTGCCTTTCCGATGGCGAAATTCAGGTTATAGGCGGCATGATGGAGCACGTGGAACTTGCGGGAATACACTCAGGCGACAGCGCTTGCACAATTCCGCCTCCAACGCTTTCAAAAAACATTAAAGATACCATTAGAGAACACACAAAAGCTATGGCAAAAGAGCTAAATGTATGCGGCTTAATGAATGTCCAATATGCAGTGAAAGACGAAACGGTTTATGTTTTGGAAGTAAATCCGAGAGCATCTAGAACGGTACCTTTTGTCAGCAAAGCCATAGGCGTTCCGCTCGCAAAAATAGCCTCGCTTTGCATGGCCGGCAAGAAATTAAGCGAAGTTGGTTTCACAGAAGAATTTATCCCTTCGCATTTTTCCGTAAAAGAGGCTGTGTTTCCATTCGCCCGTTTCCCTGGCGTAGATATAATTCTAAGCCCCGAAATGAAATCAACAGGCGAAGTTATGGGCATAGATCGCTTGGCAAGCATGGCATATTTAAAAAGCCAAATAGCCGCCGGAAATAAATTGCCTCTAGATGGAAATATTTTCCTTAGCCTCCGCAACGAAGACCGTGAAGCCGCCATTCCTTATATTAAAAGGTTAGCTGTTCTCGGCTTTACTTTTTACTGCACAAGAGGGACAAGCACCATGCTGCGAAACAACGGAATACCAACAAACGCCGTGTTTAAAGTAGCAGACGGTCGCCCAAACGCCATAGATTTAATCGAAGAAGGCAACCTCGCATGGATTATCAACACGCCGAGCAAGGGCGAAAAGCCTGCGAGCGATGAAATGAAAATTCGCACCAACTGCTTAATGCACGGCATTTCAATCACCACTACCCTGCACGGTTTGCAGCGCACGGTAGAAGGTTTGGAAGCTATAAAAAAGATGCAAATTACAGATGTATGCAGTTTACAGGAATATTCCAGGCACAGCCCGAAAGTTGTGGTGTGATTTTTCTATCTTACCCCTAAATGCTTAATATGAACCAACACAATAAAATAGCTTCCGACCTCCCATTGGTGGCTAGTCAGTCTGTTGCCCCGCGCGCGTTCGGGAGCGAAAAGGGTGCAAAGAAAATGTGCACCCCCCCCCCCCATATGTTTATTGTCTAAGCAATTTTCTTCATTCATTTTTAACCGCAGGAGCTTGTTATGAGCAAGCTTAAATTTATTTCCAAGAGCATTTTAATCCTGTCAATCCTGATAATCGGGGGTATCGGGGTCCAGACATGCTCCAACGACCACCCGGCCATCGACTTCGATACGCCGTGGCTGGATGTTTCTGCGGAGTCCAGCAGTTCGGCAGAGGAGCCTAGCAGTAGTTCGGCGATACCGAGTAGCAGTTCGATTGAGGTATCGTCTTCAAGCAGCGAGTCCAGTAGTAGCTCTGTGGAAGCAAGCAGTAGTTCGGTGGAGTCAAGTAGCAGCTCCGTTGAGGCATCGTCTTCGAGCGATGAGCAGAGCAGCAGCTCGGTAGAGCCTAGCAGCTCTTCTGAAGTGCCGAGTTCGTCAAGCGTTGCTCCGAGTAGCAGTTCGGCGGTTTCGAGTAGCAGCTCGGTTGTGTTGTCGTCTTCGAGTGTTGCGGTGAGTAGTAGTTCTGTTGAGCCGAGTAGCAGTTCTGTGGTGGCGAGCAGTAGCTCGGTGGAGCCAAGTAGCAGTTCGGTTGTTCCGAGTTCGTCTAGCGTTGCTCCAAGCAGCAGTTCTGCGGCATTGTGCGATGGTAAAACATACGATTCCGAAATGCAGTTCTGCCACTCAAACGAGCTTTACGATAAATGCGGTGATGTTAATGGACTTGGCAAGCATGAATACAATCCAGCAACTCATTTTTGTTTCAACAATCACACTGTCGCTAAATGCGGCGTAAGAGAATGGAATCCGCATGAGCAAAATTGCAATATGGGCATTATAGAAGAGAAGTGCGGAAACAACTGGTATAACCCAGCGGTAAGGGGCTGCTGCAATTTCAGCAATCTCTATCTTCTTTCAACGCAGTTCTGCCATGACAACACCCAAATCTTGAATAAATGCGGCAATGTGCCCACTGGCGCAACATACAATCCCAATACGGAAGCTTGTTGCGGCACAGGCAAATATACAGTGGCGACTGAGTTCTGTTCTAGAGGCAACGTAGAGAAAATAATTTCTCGCTGCGGTGGCTTGGCATACAACGGCAAAACGCATTTTTGTCATAACAGCGTTATTGTGGAAAAATGCGATGGGAAAGAATACAGTCCCAACACTCATTTCTGTTACAACAACGAAGCTTATAGCAAGTGTGGTGGCACAGTAGAATATATTCCTGAAACGGAAGCTTGCTGCGGCAACAGTAAATATACCATTGCAACGCAGGAGTGCGGTGCTGGTTTATGTGCAATTCCTTATGAAAAAACAAGAACGCATTACGGAAAGTCAAAATTTCAATTTTGCGATGAGCGAGATGGGCAGAAGTATGTGTATGTGACTATCGGCACTCAAACTTGGATGGCTGAGAATTTGAATTTCAACGCAGATGGTAGCAGGTGTTATGGCGACAATACGGGCGGCGATAGTCAAAACAGGTGCGTCACTTACGGCCGTCTTTACAATTGGGCTACTGCTCTCACTGTTTGTCCTTCTGGCTGGCATTTGCCTAGCGATGCCGAATGGACTGTGCTGACGAATCATGTCGGCACGACTCCAGGAACCAAGCTCAAGGCTAGTAGCGGCTGGAATAGCGGTGGTAATGGCACAGACGATTTCGGCTTTTCGGCCCTTCCGGGCGGCTACGGCGGTTCTAGTGGCAGTTTCAACGATGTCGGCAACTACGGCTTCTGGTGGAGCACTACGGAGTACAGTGCCAGCCGCGCATGGGGCTGGTACATGCGCAGCGGCTACAGCGTCGTGTACGAGAACAACTACGATAAGTCGATGCTGGTCAGTGTTCGTTGTGTTAGGGATTAGAAGATACCCAACCTACTTCAACGCCAAAACTTCAGCCTTTGCCGAAGTCCATACTGTCTGAACCCCGATGGCCCCGATTTTTAGGATTTTCCCGATTTGCAAAAATTGACGTGCCGCCGTCACCGCTGCTTCAAAATAAATTGATAAAATGTCAGCATATCCTGTTAATCCTTTAATCGGGGCTATCGGGGTTCAGACAGAAAGGAATAAGTTCAGCATTGCTATCAGCAATTCCTTATCCTCCTCCGCAGCGAATACTTTTTTGAATGCCAAATCTTGCGTTAGCTGAGCATAGCGCCCAAGAACTGCTTTTTCCATAAAACCTCCAGTTTTTTTGGGTTTTTGGGAGCCTATTGGGCAAACTCGCCGGCTGGTTCGTTTTCTACTTGCTGCTGCTGCTTCGCCTGATGATATTTTCAAGCTCCTTGCTTCCCATTTTGATAGCTAAATCAAGAGGCGTTTTTCCGCTTGCATCTTTAATGGTGGCATTTGCGTGTTTTGACACCAAAACTTTTACTGTTTCAACAGAAGCACTGCTAACCGCAGCATAAAGCGGAGTCCATTTATCGTTATCTAAAGCATTTATGTTTACGCCTTTATTTATTAAAAACTCGGCAATTTTCGCCCTGTTCCAGGCAGCGGCACAATGCAAAACATTCCAGCCGCCTTTGCTCAAAATATCTATTTTTGCACCGAGATCCAATAAAATTTTAACGCTTTCCAAATGCCCTTTCCACACGGCAATATAAAGCGGAGTCCAGTCATCATGGTCTTTTGAGTCTAAATCAATATTTTCTGAATGCAAAAATCCGAGCATATCTGTGCGATTCCAAGCTGCTGCGTAGTGAATAGGAGCCCAGCCGCCGCCATTTTTTTCTCCTATTTTTGAATGTTCATTTAATTCGGAGTGGAAATCGCGCGCATCAAAATTTGCGCCATGCTCAATGAGAATTTTAGCGATGTCTATATGGCCAAATTGAGCAGCAAGCATAAGAGGAGTTCGCCCGAATATATTTTTTTCATCTACATTAAAGTTTTTTTGCAAAAGAAATTCCAAAGCACTGGAATTGTTATTTACCGCCGCTATATGCAAAAGCGAATTGCTATCGGAGTCTAAAATTTTTAAGTCAACGGAACGCTTTGATAAAAAGTTGAGCATTTCAAAATAAGAATGCTCGGCAACATAATGCAAGGCTATTTTGCCGTTATTATCGCATGCTTCAATGCTTAAACCGCAAGAAAGGCAGTATTCCGCTATGCTTATTCTATTATGCTTTGCAGCTATGTGCAAAATGCTTTCGCCATTCGAATTTACTCCGTTTATTTTTGCTCCTGCTTTGCAAAGAGCGAAGAATACATCGGTGCCTCCATAAATAGCCGAAAGAAATAATGCTGAATTACCGTCTCTATCCAAAGCTTCAATGTCTTTTTTGCTTGAAATAAAATGCTCCGCAATTTTAATGCGATTTTTTGAAGCTGCTATATGCAGTAAATTTCTTCCGCTTTTATTTGCTGCATCGCTTGCGTCATTTGAAAGCAAAAAAATCATGCTCTCAAGAGAACCATTTTCTGCCGCTGTATGAACAGGGCTTAAAGACTCTTCATTTGCTGTGTTTATATTTGCTTTATTATCAAGTAAAATTTTTGCTATCTCCACAGAATTTTGCTCTGCAGCATAGTGTAGCGGTGTGTTGCCGTAGTTATCGTAAATGTTTGGATTTGCTCCGCAACGAAGCAAAAAAGAAAGCATTTCAGTTTTTCCATTTATAACCGCTAAATGCAAAGCCGATTTTCCACCCATGTCCGAATCTTCCAGCCTTGCTCCGAATTTAATGAGGTTAGCTGCAATCTTTAAATTATCGCTTTTCACCGCTTTGTGCAAGGGATACAATCCCCAGGCATTAGCTTTTGTTGCATTTGCTCCTTTTTCCAAAAGCAGCTTAACGGTATTTTCAGCGGAATTTTGCGCTGAAAGATGCAAAGCAGTGTTGCCGTTATCATCTTTTGTTTCTATGTCGATTTTTTTTGAAAGCAAAAAATCCAGAATTTCAGCGTGATTAAAAATAGCAGCCAAATGCAAAAGCGACATTCCTTTTTTTCCGCTGCACTGCAATGATGCTTTTTTTGTAAAAAATAATTTTACAGCTTTTTCCTGCCCATAAATAACAGCTATCGCAAGCGGCGTATTTCCTTCTTTATCTAAAAAATTTAATTCTGCTCCGTTTTGCAAAAGCATATCTATAATTTTTATATCGCCATATTTTGCGGCATAATGAAGCGGTGCCCAATCAAGGCTTTTACAATGCGAATTAACAGATGCCCTCGCTGCAAGCAGCTCCAGTAAAATATCTGTTTTACCGTATTCTGCTGCGAGTGAAAGAGGAGTTCTGTTTTTGTAATCTGGCGTGTCTAAATCAATGCCGCTGGAAATTGCGAGCTTGGTAAATATTAAGTTGCCAGCTTCTGCCGCTAAATGAAGGGGAGTCTTCAATGCCGCGTTTGGGATTTCAAGATTTGCTTTATGTTCAACCAAAATATCCATGCTTTCTGTGCTTCCGTTTTTAGCGCAGTAATGCAAGGGAGTGTCTCCATTGCTATCGCAAACGTTCACAGATATTCCATTTTCAATAAGGAATTTCGCTAAAGCAGTAAAATTATTTTCAGTTGCTATATGCAAAAGCGACTTTCTTTTCCAGGAATCCACAATAAAAATATCTGCGCCGCCGTTTATAAGCTCTTCTGCCTCTTTGCAATTTCCGCTTTGAACCGCCAATAACAGTTTTTTATCGGTTTCTTCCAACTCCTCTTTTGAAAAATGAAATTTCGCTGCGACTATTTTTTTATACTCAGTTGGAATAAAGCCATCGTTTTTACCCCTGACTGAATTTTGAGCAGAAATTTTTATCTGTTTTTCTGTTTTCGCAAACATATCATTTAACGTGGCATTGTCTATGGAGAGCGTTTTTGCGACTTTTTGAACCAATTCCATAGCCGGCTTGCCGGTGAGTAAATGGGATAGCAATATATTGCGCATTTTTATAAAATCCATTTCCACGGATTTTACCATCTTATCTAAATCATCGGTGGAAATTCCATCGTAAGCTGCTAGAATTTGCAAAACGGCTAAATCATTAGCAGATAGATGTCCATTTTCTGCGAAAATTTTCGCTACTTCAATTCTCAGATTTTTTATAATTTCAATCATCATCAAACCTGAAAAAAGCAACACCGGGCGTTTTAATTTTTGTTGTTTTTAAAAATTCAGATAAAGGCTGTTCAATAACTCTTCCTCTTAACTGCGAAGCGTGCCTAAGCATTAAAGGCTTATTTCGTGAACCAACGATAAACCCTGTGTGTGCGGCATCTAAGCCTGGAAGCTCGCTCAAAATCGCAACTCCAAAAACCGTATCTTGCGCAAACCTTACCGTATCTGCAAAAGTTATAGCTTTATCTTTCGGCAAAAACGGAATGCTAATTTTAGGGTTTACCAAACTTGAATCTTTAAAAAATCTCCTCTTGTAAATTTCCTTCTCAAAAACCTCCTGCTCCATATTCATTTTAAATTTATTGTTAGCAATCCAATCTACCACCAAAAAATGATTCCTCGTTTTATAATCTATAACTCCGTTTTTATAGCGAATGCTTTGAAGAATATTGAAAAAATCATCGTAGTTTCTTGCATAAGCAAGGGCTAAGGCATGCTCCATATATGTTACGCAATCCATTTCTTTGAAATGAACTCTCGGCTTGAAACTTGGAAAAACAGATATTCCTTCGCCCATTGGCCCTAGCAAATATGGCTTGCCTTTTAATCTATCTGAAAAATGATTTATGCGAGCGTTGGTATTTCTTATTTCCCGGCCGCTATTCCACAGCCTTTTTCCTTCTTCGAGCGCGCTCTCTTCGCTGCTGTTATAATGCTTTGCGATTCTTCCTGTTATTGTATCTATAATATCTCGCGCTAAGCTTTCAGTTACTTTTTGAGCGTTGTTAAAGTAAAACGCAAAAGCCAGCGTGTCTCCGTCTGCGGCAATATAACCGGCAAGTCCGTGAGTTCCTTCTATAAAGCCTGTTTTAAACCTAACCTTGTTTTTATACTCTATATCAACCCTTTTTCCTCCGCCGGAAATGCCGGGGATTGCAAGCGAGGAGTAATATACATTGCCTTTTGGCTGTTTTTTCATATATGTTAAAAGCTGGGTGAGGGCATTGGGTTTTAATGAATTTTGGTGTGAAAGCCCGCTGCCGTCTGCCATTTTGAAATCTGCTTCGGGCAGGCCGGCATTATGCAAAAATACTCTTGTGCTTAAAATTCCGCTCTCAACGCTTCCATCGTACCTGTCCAGTTGACCTAAGGTACGCAGCAGTACTTCTGCGTGCATATTTTGGCTTCTCTGATTAACTTCATCCATAATGCTTCTTAGCGGCGGCCCTGTAAAAACAATGCTGTCTGTGGCTTTTTTTCTGTACACCGCAGTTTCTCTTATAAATATAATTCCTTTATTTTCAAGGCTCCTCAAAAAGGCCGCCTCAAAGTACCTTGCAGGATTGCGAACGGGCAAAACCACGGTGGAAAGCTGGACTCTCGCTCCTATGGTTCCGGTAAAGGATATTTCCGGTTTTTCCGGGTCCATAGCGTGTTTGTGATTTGCTCTTCTGCCGCCTGTTGTTATATCGTTTTTCACTTTTACATAGCCGATATCGGGAATAATGGTTATAAGCGCAGAGTCACCGTCTTTTGCGCCTGGCCTTATTTCGATTAATACGCAGTTGTCGTTAAAGGCAAGCGGTGAAATTTCGGCACCATACCATGCATCAAAAAATCTTTGCCGCCAGGCTCTTGGTTTTCTCGGGCCTTTGAAGAAAGAAGTATCTAAATCCAATATTCCTCGTATGGTATCTATGCCTCTGGCTTTAAGCGATTCGGTTAAGCTGTCTAAAACAAAAAGAGCGTTAGGATAATACCTTGCCGAAATATTAGGATCACCCCTGCCTTCTAGCCTGAGCGCTCCGGAAAAAACATTGCCCCTTTTGATGCCTTCTAAATGGACTAACGTTTTGGGTGCATAATTCAATGGAATACTTTGCACAGCGGCTGCTGTAGTGAGGAGTTTCATTGTAGATGCCGGCACAAACCAATCGTTTCCATTATGGCTATAAACCAAAGAATCTGTTTTTACCGAACGAAGCGAAATGCCAAGCTTTGCCGTTGGAGCAAGCGAATCTGCATAAGCGACCAAAGAATCCAAAAACGGATTGCTGGCAAAAGATGCTCCGGCAAGGAGCAAAAACAAAAGTAGAAAACGCATTATGCAAGAATGTAGAAATTCTTTAAAGATATTTCTGCATTTAACACTTGCTGAGTCCGCAACTCGCACACTTAACGCAGCCCTCAGTAAAGGAGAGAACACCGCCGCATTCGGGGCATTTTTCCTTGTAAATGTTGGGGCTATCTGCTGCTTCAACTAAGGGTTTGGCTGGGGCATTAACAGGTTCTACAAAGCAGTCTTGCTGTTCCAAATCTTTTAAGGCAGGCAATTCGTTGAAATTGATTTTGCCTGTTAAAATATCGGTTAACCCGTAAGTGCGCTTTGCCAAGTTATAGCGACGCAGACTCTTGCCAAGGGCATCAGCAAGGCTCATTATTTTCCCGTCTTTAGATGGAATTGCCATGTGGCTCCCAATGCCTTCGAGTTGGTCAATAATGTCTTCCAGCGAGCCGCCTATACGCAAATAAAGGCTAACCATGCGGCTAATGGCTTCCAAATCGGAAGAGGCCATGTCGCCCGCTTTGCCCAGCTGAGCGAAAATTTCCATTTCCCTGCTAGTGACAGGATTTACAGTTACCGCAATGTGCATGTGCCCAAGCGGAGTTGGCTGCCTCATGCGAACAGCGGGCAGCATAGAAGGAGTTTTCACGGGCTTGCGAACCTTGTAATCGCTTGGGTTGCGTGCGTCTATCTGTTTTACCTCTTCTTTGCTGGAAACTGAAAGTGCCATGGGCTGATTATCCCGGCAGCCATCTCTATAAACCGTTACCCCTTTGCATTTCATTTCCCAGGCAAGCATGTATATTTTTTCTACATCTTCGGGCGTGGCGTTGTGCGGCAAATTTATGGTTTTGGAAATAGAGCTATCGCAGTTTTTCTGGAAAGCTGCTTGCATTTTCACATGCCACTCCGGCGCAATGTCATGGGAGCAGACGAAAATTTTTCTTGCTTCTTCCGGGACCTCTTCAATTCCGTGCAGCGTTCCCTTTTCTGCAATTTTTTCAATTAGCTCTTCGCTGTAAAAACCTTGTTCTTTTGCTACTTCTTCAAAAATCGGGTTCACTTCTGCAAGGCGCTGGCCGTCTAGCACGTTGCGGAAAAATGCAAGGCTGAACATGGGTTCAATGCCGCCAGAGCAGCCAGCTATAATGGAAACAGTGCCGGTTGGCGCAACGGTTGTTGTGGCGGAATTTCGCATTGGGCGTTTTTGGACAGTATCCCAAACGGAGCCTTCCCAGTTTGGGAATTTGCCGCGTTCAATTGCTAAAATTTCAGAGGCATTATGTGATTCTTCGTTAATCACCTGCATAATTCGCTCGCCAATGGAAATACCCTGCTCGCTGTTATAAGGGATCTTCTGCCTGTAAAGAGCATCTGCGAAACCCATTATGCCAAGGCCTATTTTGCGGTTCCCTTTGCACATTTTATCGATTTCTTCTATGGGATATTTGTTCACCTCTATAATATTATCTAGAAAGCGGGTTGCTAAATGAATGGTTTCTACAAAAGCCTCCCGCATAATTTCCACTCTGCCTTCTTCGTCTTTGTGTATAAAGGCAGCTACGTTTATGGAACCTAAATTACAAGCTTCGTAAGGAAGCAGGGGCTGCTCTCCGCAGGGGTTTGTCGCCTCAATTTCTCCTATATTCGGCGTTGGGTTTGCCCTGTTTATGGCATCTATGAAAATTAAACCCGGTTCGCCTGTTTTATGGGCGCAATCTACTATAACCCTGAAAATTTCGCGTTTTGTCCAAACTTCCGAGCGTTCTGTTTCTGGCAGAGCATAGTAGTCTTCCAAATTAATTAATTTGGAAATATCGTATTTGCCGGGTATGAGCTTCTTTGGAATCACATAGCTTTTTTTGGTTCGAGGGTTGGTAACCTCATGCGCGCCATCGGGGTTATCTTTGTAGCTTTGCATCCAGGCATCTGGAATTTTCACCGATATGTTGAAATTTGTGAAAGCGCTCAAGTCTTGCTTGGCAAAGATAAAGGTTACTATATCGGGGTGCGTAACGCTCATCATGCCCATATTGGCGCCTCGCCTAAAGGCTCCTTGCTGTATGGCGTTTGTGGCCTCGGAAAGCACCTTCCAAAAGCTGATTGGCCCGCTTGTGGTGCCGCCGCTGGACTTTATGTAGTCACCCGTGGGGCGTAGCTTGTCGAAGGAAAAACCTGTTCCGCCGCCTGCTTTTTGAATCATGGCTGTGGCTTTAATGGTGCTGAAAATTCCATTTATGGAATCTTCTATGGGCAGCACAAAGCATGCTGAAAGCATGCCGTCTGAGCTACGACCTGCGCTCATAAGGGTTGGGCTATTGGGCAAAAAACGGCCGCTTACCATTAAATCGTAGAATTTCTCGGTGTATTCCTCTACGATGGTGGAATCTTTGCTGTAAAGGGCTTCTGCAGAAGCAACGGCTTTTGCGACTCTCAAAAACAGCTCTTCTGGCGTTTCCGTGAACTCGCCCTTCTCATCTTTGTGCAAATAGCGGCTTTGCAGCACTTTAAGGGCGTTTGGACTTAAATTAAGTGATAACATATACACTCCTACTATATATTGGGCTAAAATTAAACATAAGTACCATATATAGAAAATTTCACACCTTCTTGTCAAGGGAAAAAAGATTTTTATAAGTAATTTTGCACAAATTCCAAAAAAAAAGCATTTTTCCGTCAACAGTTGTTATCAATTTTCATTTTTTTTGCAAAAAACGCTTTCTTATTACGTCTAATAGGCATGGAAAAAAATAATTTATTACCTAGAGAACGTATTTATGCCGGCGAGATTGAAAAATTGACGGTGGAGGAATTGCTTTGCGTGATTTTGGGGCGCGGAATGCCCGGAAAAAGCGTTTTTTCGCTGGCTGAGGAAATTTCCAGGCTTTTGGAGAAGAAATGCACAGTCCCAAACATAGATGAGCTTTTGCAAATTCGAGGGCTTGGGCTTGCTAAATCTGCGCAAATTCTGGCCTGTTTGGAACTTTCTGGGCGTTTTATGCTGGGAAAAATGGCAGAAAAAATAAGCACGCCAGCAGAATTAATGCCGCATTTGGCTTTTTTGAAGCATTTAAGGCAAGAACAAATGGTTTTGATAACCATGAATGGCGGCAACAAAATAATAAAAATCCGCTCCATAAGCGTTGGAACAGCAAATTCGACCCAAGCTCACCCCAGAGAGGCTTTTGCTCCAGCCATAGAAGACAGGGCGGTAGCAGTGGTTTTTGCTCACAACCACCCCTCAGGAAATCATTTGCCGAGTACAGAAGATTTGATTTTAACGCAAAAGCTCTGCGAAGCGGGCAGAATTTTGGATATTCCCGTTTTAGATCACTTGATTGTAAGCTCTTCGGGCTTTACAAGCATAAAGAGCACAAACGAAGAGTGTTTTGAGTAAATTTTCTATCTTACTCTCATAAGAACAACAAGCCTTCACGTTTAACTCGGAGGCTATTATGGCTATTCCAGCATATATGAAAATAGAAGGCATTCCTGGCTCAGTGAATGTTTCAGGCAGAGAGGGCTTTGTTGAAGTCCTTGAATTTAACCACAGGGTTTATGTCCCTACAGACCGCGATGATGGCTCGCTCACAGGCACGCGCAAGCACGATTCTCTTGTGCTGCACAAGGCCTATGACAAAGCCTCTTCGCTTCTCTACCAGAAGGTCTGCACGGGGCAAACAGTGCCTAGCATTGTTATTCGGTGGTATAAAATCACGGATAGAGGCGAGGAGGTTGCTTATTTTGAGCACAAGCTTGAAAAATGCAAAATAGCGAGCGTGCGCTCCTATATGCACAACGTTAAGGATTCCACAAAGGAACAGTTTGTGCATCAGGAAGAAGTTACAATTCGCTATGAGAAAGTTACCTGGAATTTTCTAGATGGAAATTTGCAGCACACTGATCAGTGGAATCAGAGGTAAGGTTTTAGCATAAGGGCACATGCAAGGCCAACGCTTTGCATGTGTTCGTTCTTTATATTTCATTTTTAGGCAAGCCAGTCACCTTTGATATTATATCAATGCTTATACCCTCAGATTTCATTTTTCTGGCCATTTCCATTTTGCCATGAGCTTCGCCCTCAAGCTTGCCCTTTTCAAAGCCACGAGCCTCGCCTTGAGCCCCACCCTCAAGCATGCCTATTTCAAAGCCATAAGCCTCGCCTTCAAACCGACCTTCCATCCTCGCAGTTTTCATAACGCTGTTAAAACTGGAGCGGCGGTTCATCTTGCGATCGTACTCTGTTTGCTCCTCAAGGCTTAATTTCAAAAAGTCGAGCTTCTCCTTAGCCTCTGCCAAACCTCTAGCGGAAAAACCTTTCTTAACCTCGTCGGTCTTCAAAAAATA
>JAITFT010000156.1 GCA_031281155.1 Candidatus Fibrimonadaceae bacterium | reverse complement strand
TATTGAGAATTATAAACTCAAAAACGATCTTTCGATAGAATGGATGTTTTGAAGGTGACTTGGGGAAAAATCGGAAGATTTTAAGAATAATTCAAAGTTGTGCAACGGCTACGCTTGTTGTACGCTGGCATTTTGTCCCTAACATCATACTCACGAAGTAGAGGCAAATGTGAACTACTGATTAGTGCTGTCGATTAACTGTGATTTTATTCAATTTATTTTACTGTAATCTCCTGCCCTTCAAAAGTTAATATCCAATTAGCCTCTGCTTGTCCTGAGTTAGCCCAGTTAATTAATTTGATTAAATAGTGGCGGCTTTCATCTTGGCTTGAACGAAGTACATAATAACCGGTTAAGGGTCCGAGTATGTAATAATCCCAACCATCGACCTGTTCACGTGTAAGATTCGTTGGCGGTTCATCGAACTTGCGAATCTTAGAAGCAAAAAGGTATGCGAAATAATTAGGACCTGATAAAGAAAATGAAAAATCTACCGGAAATGATGCACTATCGTAGGTATATACACGTTTTTCTTTGAAATTGTATCCCTGATAGATTTTCAGTTGGAAAGAGTGTTTTGTATTGCTCACATTTCCATTATCATCGTCATCGCCATTCTTATTGTCGCACGCTACGAACATTGCTGTTACTACGAGGCAGGCAAAGATTATTGCCACTTTCCCCAAAATAAAACTTTTTTTTGTCATGTTATTTTTAAAAATTAGTTACTTACTCGCTATTTTTCGGGTTGTACGTTCACTATCCACACACTGTTGCCCGCTTGCGCCAAATCCAAGTTAGAGGCAGTGTATTTTGCTTATTATCAGCGCTTTATACTCTTTCTTCTAAAAATTCCCGAACCTTTCGGTCGTTTAGCGGTCGTTTACCGACCGTTTCGGTCGTTTAGCGGTCGTTTTTATTTGCCAACTCATAATAAGTACCTCTGCCTGTTTCGCCAATTCTTACAAGTATCTGTTGCTCAACTAAATCACGCAATTCATCTATTGTAACAGATTTGCCAATTTCATTTATTTCCTGATACTCACTATTGGTAATTTTCCCTTTCGTTTTTATATATTCAACGGCTTTTATTTGACGGTAGTTCAGCCCTAATTTTTCAAGTTGTTCTTTTGAAAAACGGTCTTTGAAAAGTTTGACCATAAAACCGCCCATATCTTCTTCGAGAGTAGGTGTGGGCAATCCTGCTGCTTTACAGGAATTTACAATTTTCATAATGCCACTACCCCACGAATCTATGTAACCGCCAAGAAAACAAGCCCCTGCGAGTATCGGATTGCGTGGGAAAGACGAATGCGATTTTGAAAGTTGGTCAAGCGTAATGCCGACAGGTAGCGTGCCGTGATTCCAAAGTTGGAGTTTGTTATCGTACACTCGAAGTTGCGTAGGCGCACCCATATAATTTCTGTGAATAAGTGCGTTAAGAAGCATTTCGCGCAAGGCTGGCACAGGATATTCGAGCGTTTCAACGCGATTCATCCCTACAAAAGAAATGTTTTTGATTAGGAATTTGTAATCAAGTGTGCGTAAAACCTTGTCCAACACTTGAATAATGTTGCCGTCTTCGACTTCCTGAAAACGAATTGTAAAATCATCGTCTTCAAACTTGCCGATTTTCACAAAAGTATTCGGGTAAAATCTGCCGGGGTCTTTTCCAAACAGCACAATTGCAGCGCGTTTGAGTTTGCCGTTTTTTGTTAAACGCAGCTTTTCCAACAGTTCGGGGATTGAAAGTCCGTCAATATCCGGCAAACGCCCTGCTTCTTCTGCTTTTCGCAGATATTTTTTAATTGTTGCTTCGTCAATATCATCAAAAGTAGCATCTTCTTCCACGACATCGTCCCAAGTATGCCCCGCTCGTTTGAGTAAAAACTCGTTTAGGGCTGCGCCTGTAAGTTCGTGTTTTACACTACCGCTACGATAAAAATACCTGCCTCTTATGGAAATGGGAACGGAATAGGGTTGCACAACGATTTCAATGTAGGTTTTTCCGTCTTCGTCTAAAAGATTTACTTCGGCAGTAATTCTCATTGAATTACGGATTTTATTCGGAATTTTCTCTGAAAGTTCGTGGCTGTTCTTTAAACCAACAATCTTACCATCGTTGTTCTTACCGATATAAATTTTACCGCCCTGCGCATTGGCAAAACCGCAAATCCAATCGAGGTAATCATCGTGCCAACTGCTTTTATATTCTATGTTTTGAGATTCGGACATAAGAAACGGAATTTATTTTGCAAAAATAAAATTAACTATTCTGTTTGCAACTTTTTCTGTTGCAGAATTTATGTCATCTTTAGTCCATTTATCACTTTGGTATCTTGTGAGTGATTTTGCAATAGAATAACGGCTGTCTTTGTATCCTGTTTTATCAATTATTGAACTTTGCTTTTTGGTCTTAAACCATTCATTGCTAATTGACTTATTTATATCTTCTTCCAATAATATTTTATTGCCAAGTTTATTGACTATACTATTAAATTCTTCTTTATCTGTAATATTTGCATCGGCTTGTATGCTAACAATATCCTTACCACTTGCGGGCATAATATGCTCAATATTAACATTTTCTGAAAAATCAAAATATTCGTTTTTACTTTTGGCGCATAAATATTCGTTGAGATAAACCAGAATATTTTTATCATATTCGGAAATTGCTTCTTTTATTACATCTTCTTTCCAATTTTTCTCAATATGCTCTTTGAAATCTTGCTTAATAGTATCAATAGAAATACTGCTATCTGTGATTTTAATATTTTCAGCAAATAAAAAAGTTTTGAAGTTTTTGCTGGAATAACCTGCATCCACCAATTCCAAAATAGTAAATAATCGTAACAGGCATTTACACATATCTAAAACTGTTTCTTCCGTAATTTCTGTTACGATAAAGCGATAGAGATACCCCGATAGATACAGCTTAGCGTTTTCGTTAAATTTAAGCAGTAATTTTACAACAGGAAAATCTTTTATTTTGTCCCAAACTTGTGCGATTTTCATTAATTTTTCACATAATTCTAACGGATTATCCAATAACTCTTTTCTGATTTCAGTATAATATCGCCTCAAACCCGGTGTGGTAACATCAACTGATTCTCCCTTAATGTATTCACTTTTCAACGCACGATTGATATACATAAATTGTTGCAAAACAGCATTAATGTCGACAATTCTTCGAGTATTCAATTCATTGGCTAATTTATTAATGTTTTCCCACTGCTCGTTAAAGTTTGCTTTACTTTCACCTGCCTTGGAATAAAGTTGAGCCGAAATAATATCTGCATCTGAAAGAGGCATACCTGTTGAGTTTAGCGAATTAAACATTGTTATTGCCTGCTCAATTTGCCAACTGCGAATTTCAATAATTTGACACTTTTCCAAAAAGATTTTTGCAAATTGATTGAGTTGCGAATCTGATTTTTCACCCAATTTGACGAAAAAATATTTAAAGTTTCGGAAATGGTTTGTGTATTTATTGTCATTTTGCTTGCGTGGAATTTTATTAACGTTGCGTTCCGCTTCGATAAAATTTTTTGCTTCAATAATTTTCTTTACTTCATCAGAATACAACTCATTAATAGACCTATTTTCAATTACTAAAATATTTTTAATTTTTGTTTCATCTTTCAGCATTGACGGAATATCCTCATCATCGGCTTTATATAAAATTGCCATAATTTTGTTTCTATTTGCTTTTAGTCCTGCTTTTAATGCTTCAGAATCATCATCATCCGGAATATTCTGCAAGGCATTATTTAATCTGATTAACAAGGCTTTAAGCAACAGCAAAAAAGTTGTTGTACGTTGCTGTCCATCAATTAAACTGAATGTTACTTTATCTCGGTTTTTGTCATCTACGTCTACGATAATTGTGCCAAAAAAATATGGGTCGTTTGCACCTGAATCAATAAAAGTTTCGACATCTTGCCACAATTTGTCACAATGGGTAATGTTCCACGAATATCCGCGTTGATACTCGGGTATTACAAAATTTTCCGATTTATCCAATTTTAAATAACCGCTAATAAGTTTGAGATTGGGTTCAATACTTTTTGCCATATTATTATCTTATTAATTTGTTACTATTTAGTTGTTTTATCCTTTTTATAAACATTATGCTAATCCCGTTTATTTTGGGCAAAGATACAGCTTTTTATGTATTATTCAAAACTGCAAATTTTCTTTTTCCGTCCGCTTGTCGGGTGGTGGGTGGGCAAAGCCGAAAAATGGCGAAGCCCATTTTTGGGCGTGGAGTTGGCGGTGCGGTGTGAGCGCAGCGAACACGGCAAAAGCCAACTGTTTATCTTTATCTGTATCTCTGTCATTTTTCACTAATTTGTCAAGTTGTGCTAAACTTTCAACCTTATTTTTCTGCGAGTACGCACTGCTGCTCGGTTGCGCACGCATTGCCTCTAACGGTCTGGGGACTTGGCGCAGTGGCGGCTTCCACTAACGTTCCTTCGGGGTACAAAGTTTCAAATTTGCGCTACCGTTTCTGCGGGGCTACTGCCGCCATTACAGTGTCAGAACAAGACATGATGCCTATCAATTTAAACAATACCGCAGCAGTGAAATCGCTTGTAAGCATTGCCCGCTACGTGAATGCTGCTGTGGAAAGAAAACAAAGTTTAAGAAAATAGACCATAGCATACACAAGGGCCATTACGACCGTATGCACAAGAAACTAACCGATAATAAGGTTTATGCTCAACGGATGTCGCGTTTGCGAACTTCAACCGTTGAGCCGGTATTGGGAATATTGATTAATTTTCTGAACATGAAGCGAATAAATACTCGTGGGATTGACCTTGCC
>JAITFT010000163.1 GCA_031281155.1 Candidatus Fibrimonadaceae bacterium | reverse complement strand
TCAGATATTGGATTGCTCTTCAAAACAGCTGGCAAGCAATAGCCTGGAGCTTCGCCCGTTATTTCCATTGCGTACAAGAGCTGCATCGCAAAGATGCGTGCAGGCCTGTGGGATAGAGATGGCATTAAGGCATCCTTTTATACAAATTTACCATTTCAACTGCGGCACTGGCAGCATCTGCGCCTTTATTTCCGCATTTTAAACCTGCTCTATCCATAGCTTGTTCGGTGTTATCTGTGGTTAGCACCCCAAAAATCACAGGGATTTGCCCTTCTCTTGCCAAGTGCGCAATGCCAGAGTTTACAGCGTTTGAAACATGATCGAAATGCGGAGTTGCTCCGCGAATAACTGCTCCCAAAACTATAATAGCATCGAATTTCCCAGATTTTGCAAAACGAGCTGCTACGCCCGGCAGCTCAAAGGCTCCTGGAACCCATGCAACGCTAACATTGCTTTCGCTAACACCCATTCTTTTCAGTTGAGCAAGGGCTCCATCGAGCAAAGCCTTTGTAACGCTTTCGTTAAAACGGGAAACGGCTATCGCAAGCTTCAAATCACGGCCATCTAAACTGCCTTCTAAAATATTCATGGAAGTAATTTAGAAAACTGTAGCGATTATGTGACATAATATGCTTGTTTATTTTAAATCGTCCATTTGCGCGCTTTTCTCGTGGAGCCTTTTTTCGCGCTCGTTTTTGCTCAGTTGCTCCAGTGCCAGTTTCTCGTATCTTTTTTCTGCTTCTAATAATTTTTTATTCTTAGACTTTTCATCAAGATACCGTTCTTGTTCTTCTTTAGCTTTCTTTTCCATCTGCTGCGCATGCAGATCTTTAAATTGCTTTAGCTGTTCTGGGTTACCCATGAATTTTCCGTGCTTGTTAAATAATCTCCATGCGAGCGTTGCCGCATCACGCGCCTTGTCAAGTTTATGCTGCAGATAAATTGTGCAGCAAAGGCTTATAAGACTTATCACAACGCCAGTTCTGATAACGTTCGCTTCGCTCATGTATAAGCCTACGATAATTGTACCCGTGCCGCCGGCGACGCCGAAGAGCGCGCACCAAAGCAACATGTCCTCGCAAAAATCAATGCGATCAAACGGCGAATACCTGACCTTCTTTGGCTTCGCCTGCTTTTTCTTTTTCTTGCTCATAGGTCCTTTCCTCCTATAACCTATAACAATTCAAATATAGCTAATTCCGTTTTCGATCCAACGCGAATAGGCATCCATTGGCCTATGCTGCTGGTTACATACCAAGGAACGCCATCTAAATTGCCTAATCCGTAGTGTAAACGCCATATAAAACGAATTATGATTGTTGCGGGGAAAAATTGCCCGGCATGCGTGTGCCCGCTTACGGCAAAATCGGGAAATCTGGAAAGTGCGGTATCTTGTTTGTCTAGCCCTTTGGGTTGATGATCTAATATAAACCATGGAATAGAATCGTTTTCCGGCATAAGCTCTTTTAGCGAAGCCCTTTGAGTGCCCAGCCTTCTTTCAAATTGATGATCTAAACGCCCGCTTACGCAGAAAAACTCATTGCAAGCTGTGCTGTCCATAAGCACAATTACATTATCCATGCCTCTTAGCCATTCAATGGTTCGCTTTTTTTCCATATAAACTTCGTGGTTGCCCATTGAAGCAAAAAAGCCAAGCGGCGGGTTTATTTGCTTGAACAGCGAGTCAAGGCCCCGCGCATTCAATATATCGGCTGAAATATCGGCTAAATCGCCGGTGAAAAATACGGCATCTGGTTGCAAAACATGCAGAGTATCCAGCAATCGCTTTAGTTTGCTCTTTGGAAAAAGAGGATCGAAATGAATATCAGCGAATGCTGCTATTTTTAAAGGCTTTTTAGGGCTTGTTGCTAAATCTACCCTTACAGTTCGAGTTTCAAAACCAAAATGCCAGGGCAGGCTTAATAAAAGAAATATAATCGCTAAGGTTATGGTTGCTCCGCCAAGGATTGGCTCTATTCGCATTCTAAGGATTTTATTTGCCTGCTTGCTTTTTTTCAAAAGCCGCCTAATACCCAAAAATAAATCCCAGAGCAAGCAGATGATTAGCCAGTTTGTTAAAAATACCACGGTAAAGGAACCAACGGCTTGGAATGCCATTGATGCAAGCTCGTTGTTAAAAACTCTTTGGAAAAAAAATGAAACAAAACAAAGGCCAAATAACAATGCACCATAATTGCGATATTTCTTTGGAAATAAAAAACGCAAACGCCACCAGGAATAGATTACAAGAAGAATGGTAATGGGAAAAAAAGCAATCATTTACTTTTCTTCCTGTATTCTTGGGAACAGAGCTTCTCCTTTGCCGAGAAGCTCGCCGCCTTTTAAGGCAGTATCTGAAGCTCCTAGCATTAAAAGGCCCTGCTGTGCTTTTTGCGGCATAACAGGAGAAAGCAAAGAGAGAGCTACTCTCAAAGTTTCTGCGCCGGTGTAAAGAACAGTGGCTAATTTATCTTTATCTTTTTGCTCTGTGCTTTTTGCGAGCTTCCAGGGAGCGGTAATTTCCAAATAGCGATTTAGTGCCCTAACTGAATTTAATATTTCTTCCACAATCAAACTTAGCTTTACTTCACCTATATTTTCCTTTGCAAACTGCATGGCTTTTTGCGAATATTTTTCCAGCTCTTTTTCTTGTTCGCCAATTTCTGCAGGCACAGGAATTTTGCCGGCAAAATGCGTTAAAATTAGTTTGTAAATACGGTTCAATCCATTGCCTAAATCGTTTGCCAAATCGGAATTTATTCTGCGAACAAAGCTATCGTGCCCAAAGGTAGCATCTAGGCCAACCACCATTTCGCGAATTAAATAATAGCGGAAAACATCAACGCCGTAAGTATCAACGTAGTCCATTGGGTTAACGCCCGTGCCGCTTGTTTTGCTCATTTTTGAGCCGTCTATTAACCACCAGCCATGTGCCAATATGTGCTTTGGAAGTTCCCAATCCATTGCCATTATTATAGTTGGCCAATACACGCAGTGCGTTGTTAAAATATCTTTGCCTATAATGTGGAAGCTCGCAGGCCAAAGCGGCGAGCCGTCTTTGTGTTTTTTATCTTGAACTCCGCTAATATAATTTTCAAGCGCATCTACCCAAACATAAGTTACGAAGTCTTCGTCGAAAGGTAGCGGAATACCCCAAGAGAGCCGTGATTTTGGGCGGCTAATGCACAAATCGTTTAAGGGCTTTTTTAAGAAACCGAGCACTTCGTTCTTGCGAAAATCTGGCAGAATCCAATTTGGGTTTTCGTTTATGTAATCAATTAACTTTTGTTGGTAGCTGCTCATTTTAAAGAAATAATTTTTTTCTTCTACCCACTCCACGGCACGGCCGCTAATGGGGTCTTTGCCGTCTATAAGTTCGCTTTCTTCAAAAAATCTTTCTTCGCCAACGGAATACCAGCCTGAATATTCTTTTGAATAAATTTCTCCTTTATCGAATAGGTACTGCAAGGAATTTTGCACGAATTTTTTGTGATGGTCGTCTGTGGTGCGTATAAAATAGCCGTAATCAATATTTAATTTGGGCCATAAATTTCTGAAATGCTCGCTGTATTCATCAACGTGTTCTTGCGGTGAAATGCCTTTTGCTAAAGCTGCTTTTTGCACCTTTTGCCCGTGCTCGTCAACACCTGTCATAAAAAAAGCATCGTAGCCGAATAGCTTGTGGTAGCGGGTCAATACATCGGTTAAGACCGTGGTATAGGCGTGCCCAATATGCGGACGGTCGTTTACGTAATAAATGGGCGTTGTTGCGTAAAAGTTTGGCATGATTATCCTGTTGTTTTTTTAATTGTATATGGGTGTTCAAAATCTTTGCGGAGCGGCCAGCCTTCAAAGCCGTCTTCTGTGAAAATGCGGCGCAAGTCTGGGTGATTTTCAAATGAAATTCCGAACATATCGTAAACTTCGCGTTCTTTCCATTCCGCTGCGGGGTAAATTGCGGTGAGGCTGGAAATTTCGGGAAGCTCATTTGGATTTTCTGGGCGTGGCAGGCTGCAGCGCACAAAAACTTTGTGCCCTTCGCCAAGGCTTAAAAGTTGCGCAACTACATCGAAGTGCGTAAGCCAATCCACAGCGGTAAGGTCTATCAAATAATCGCAAGCTAATTTTTCTTGAGCAAATTTTGAAAAAGCTACCCAGTCTTCTTTGCTGACTGTAAAATCGAGGATAGCATCGTTTGGCAGGGTAACGGGTGCTTGGGTGCTTGGGAATGCGGCTTGAACCGCTTTGGAAATTTCTTCGGCAGAGCGCCCAACAGCGGGAGCCGGCGTTCTTTCTATGTTTGGGAAATTTTCTTTTGGAGTTGGCTTTGGCCTGAATGCAGATTTATAATCGGGATTTTTTTCCTTAAATTCTGCTCTTGCGGCGGCCATTTCTTCGTCTTTTATTTTTTCAAGCTCTGCCCATGCTTCTGCGGCAGCAGCCCAGCGGTTGCCATCGTCTTCTTCTCTTATTTTGCCTTCTTGCCAGGGGTTTCGGCTGGATTCCGTTGCCCAAATTTTTTCCCTTAGCTTTAGAATGCCATAAAATAGAGCTTCTGGGCGAGGCGGGCAGCCAGGTATAAAAATATCAACGGGGATTAGTTTATCTGCGCCGCGAACAACGCTATAGTTATTGTATATAAAGGGACCGCCGCTTACTGCGCATGCTCCCATGGCAATTGCATATTTTGGGCCGGGAATTTGCTCCCACAGAGCTATCATTGCCGGTGCCATTTTTTTTGTTACTGTTCCGGCTATAATAAATAAGTCTGCCTGGCGCGGGCTTGCTCTGAACACTTCGCTGCCAAAGCGAGCTATATCGTAGCGAGCCATTGAGCTGCTCATCATTTCTATGGCGCAGCAACTTGTGCCGTAGGTTAGGGGCCACAAGGAATTTGCCTTTGCCCAGTTTATAACCCAATCCATAGCATCTACCAGATACTTGCCGCCTGGAATAGGATCTAAAAATTTTGGTGCTAGATTGGTAATACCCATGCGGTTAATATAGAAAAATTTGGGAATTATAGCGATATGTACCCACACCCTTCTCGCCAATGTATATAATATATAAAGTCTTAGGTAATCTAAAAAAATCCAAAAATGAACCATAAATGCTTTAGTGGATCCAAAACAGCATAATTTTCTAAATTACCCCCGATGACTGCACAATCCGTTCTTAAGAAAAATGTCCGACCCTTTACCGGCGAGTCCCAGCTAATGAGTGAAATATGAACATAAATAAATCGTTGAAAAATAAAAAAACAGAGTTGCTAAATTATTTTCGCAATAGAGCGGAAGAATTTTTAAGTGAAATTAAACTTACATACGGCAATATGCAATTCAAAGAACAGGCTTCTGCTATTAATAAATCTTTGATTGAAACAAAAGAAAATCTGACTTCTGCTCTTTTGCAAAAAGCAGAAGTAGAAAATTGGACAAACAGAGAAAAATTAGAATCTATCTTGATGATTACATATACTAATTATATAGTTATGCTGGAAGCAAGAAATGATGTTTGGCCTTATGAATACATGACATTTTCGCGAAGAATAGGAGAATTATGGGAGCCATTCTGTAAACATTGTTTTTCTTATCCTATAAAAGATATATCATTATTTATTCCGCCATTATTTTCGGAAGTAAAACAAAAATTGTCCACAGAGATTGAGTTTTATATTGATAAACTCAAAATTTTATCGGAAGAAAAGGCTCAACTTAGGAAATACTATAATAAAGTATGGGGGCTTGTAACTTCAGGAGAAATCAAACTTGAACTAGACTTACATTTTATTTCTAGCAAACAAAAATTTGTTGTTGACTTTAAAAGTGGATTTGGTTCTAATGAAAAAGGAAATACCAATCGTTTGTTGCTTGTAGCAAGTATTTATCAAAATCTTGAAGAAAACTATAAATGTATAATTTTTGTTCGATCTACCGACAATAACCATTATTTTCAAACACTAAAAAAATCTGGCATTTGGTATGCTTATAGTGGTGATAAAGCTTACGATAAAATGAAAGAATATTCAGGTTTTGACATAAAAAAGTGGATTGTATCAAACGTTGATTGGAAAAATGATTTCAAATCAGATACAATTCAATACCTTAAAAATAATAATCTAATTCAATATCTGGTATGGTAATGACACAAGAAACACGTAAATATCAAGCTTTTTATACAAGGTCTATTCCGATAGTAGATTATATGATTGAAAAACTTTCACTTAAACGAGAAGACAGAATATTTGAACCTTGCGGAGGTGATGGTGTTTTTGCCGAAGCAATATTAAACTGGAATAAAAATGCTAATATTGACATTTGTGAATTAAACGATAATGCTTTTAATATATTGCAAAATAAATTTTATAATTATACAACCGCAAATATTCGTCAATGCGACACTCTTCTTGATAAAGATTTAATTTTTTATTCTAACTTTGGAGGAATTTACGATAAAATAATAGCTAATCCTCCATACGGAGCTTGGCAGGATTATGATAAAAGAAATAAGCTGAAAAAGTTGTTTCCAAACATTTATACGAAAGAAACATATACATTATTTCTCTACAGATGTATTGATGTCTTAAAGGTAGGAGGAATTTTGTCATTCATTATTCCTGATACTTTTTTAAACCTTCATATGCACAAAGCTATCAGGAAACATATTTTAACTAGAACTAAAATTTTAGAGTTAACTTTATTTCCTTCTTCATTTTTCCCAGGCGTAAATTTTGGGTATGCTAACCTCTCAATTATTACGCTTCAAAAGTGTAATAATAAAAAAGAATGCTTAGAGAATTCATTTAAAGTTATTAATGGATTTACTCATGTAGAACAACTTGCTAACGTAGCGGATAATAAATTAAATGTATTGACATTTATGCAAAATGAGATTCTTAAAAATCCTGATTGTGCTTTTTTTGTAACTGATAATTCTGAGATCACAGAAGCTATCAATAATACAAGATTGCAAATTGGAGATATTGCTCGTTGTGTTACTGGTTTTTATTCTGGCGATGATAAAAAATTTATGCAAGTGATTAGTTCTGGTTTGAAAAATGGAAAAAATTATAATTTAGTAGATGTCAAGACTATAAACAGAGAATATAAGGACTATTCTGGTATTCTAGAAGGCTTTAAAGGCGATAAATGTTTTTTGCCTGTTATAAAAGGGGGGAATACAAAATATTTGAAGCCTGAAAGTTGGTTTATGAATTGGAGTAAAGAAGCGGTGAAACATTACAAGACTGATAAAAAAGCAAGATTTCAAAATTCACAATTTTATTTTAAATTTGGTATAGGAGTTCCAATGATAAGTAGCAGCAGCATTACAGCTTCACTTATTGATAATAAACTATTCGATCAATCCATTGTGGGAATTTTTCCAAAAGATGAAACTTTAACCTACTATTTATTGGCTTTTTTCAACTCTCCTACTTGCAACCAATTGATAAGAACAATAAATCCATCTGCTAACAATTCTGCAAATTATATAAAAAAAATTCCTTTTATTATGCCCGATAAAACAAAGTTAGAACATATTACTAGTAATGTGGCTAAAATTATTGCTTTAATTAATGAAAATGGAAGTTTTGATGAAAATATAGAAGTACAAGTTAATAATATGATCAAATCGCTATATGGCTTTTAGATATTATGGAAACTTTCGCAATTTATATTATATATTAGGAAGAGGGGCGTGGGTACATAACGCTATAATTCCCAAAAATTTCTATATTACTAGCTATAGGACTGAAGGGCGGTACTTATAAAACTTACTCTTCTTGCAGGCAAACGACCTTAATAAACCAATTGCATAGCGGAATTCCTAAAATTAGCCCCCATAAACCGAATATCTTTCCGAATATGGTTAAAATCCCTAAAACTACAATTGGGTTCATGTGCATGCGTGAGCCATAAATGCGGGGATTTAGAATATAGGCTTCTATCATGTGTATAGCGGTAATTAGGCCTATTGCTAGGAACATTCTGAGCACTCCGTAGTCTTGCAGGCATACCATGCAGATTGGCACGGAAGATATGAATACTCCAGCTATTGGGACAAAGCTGCATAGAAACACAATTGAAATTAAGAAGGCCGAGTATTTTTCAACGCCAAGTACCCAAAGGCCAATGGCGGTTAAAAAACTGTTCAGCAAAGCTATAAAGAACTGCGCCTCAAAAGCTTTGCCGAGCATTCTCGAAAATTTCATTACACCTGGTTTTACCTCCTGGAAAACGAATGCCAAACGTGACTCTTCAAGTTTCGCAAATGAGCGGGCCAAGCGAGGGTAGTCTAAAATGATTAAAAATGAGAATAACAATGATAGTAGAAATGAACCAGCTATGCCAGCCATCTTTCCTGAATACAGCAGCACGGTAGTTAGATTTTTTTTAATATTCCAGCCGCCATCTGTTGTGGGTAAATCGAAAATTTGATGCAAAAACAACAATGTTGGGGACTTTGTTGTTGTTCCCTCTAATGCTGCAGAATGTTTCATATCTGTTACCATCTGCTCAATAACAGGGAAGGATTCTGCGAGCGAGTGTATTTGCGTATCTATTGCCGCTATGTAACTATCGAAATTATGCAAAAAAAACGATGTTTGCTTTTTAACTTCTGTTGTTACAAAATATATGGTTCCGCTTATTAGAAGCAAAAAGATAGTGCCTATTAGCCAGGTTCTAAGCCGCCGGCTCTTGATTTTGTTTTTTAGCTTTTCTCCTGCATTGTATTGCAGAAAAGCAAATATGAATGTTAGAAATATGAGCAAGAAAAAATCTCGCAGCCAAAATATAAGCAAGAACAAGCCAAGCCAAACCGCCATCTTAGCTAACTGCGGGTATTTTGTTACAATCCAAGGTGTTTTAATTTCATTCATTTCGGAAAAAATATAGAAAAATAAAGATTAATAAAACACAAACGAAAACATTGCATTTGCCAAAATAATCGCAGTTATTGAAAACACAACGCATTTGGTTGTAGCAGCGCCCACTGCATCTGCGCCGCCTCGCACGGAGAGACCTTTAGAAACGGCTATGAGTGCTATAAGCCAGCCGAAAGTCAAACTTTTGAAAAGAGATTTTGCAATAATAACTATGGAAAGCGAAGCTCTAAGCTCTAATAAAAACAAAGAGGTTGGAAGACCTATGTAAAGCGTGGCAACCAAATAACCGGCAAAAATGCCTGCTATATTGGCAAGCATGGTAAGCATTGGCGTGGCTAGGCTCATAGCTTGAAATCTGGGCAGCACCAAGTATTGAACGGGATGAATTCCCATAACACGCAAAGCTTTTACTTCTTCTTGAACAACCATCGAAGCAATTTCCGCCGTTATTGCAGAGCCAGAGCGACCCGCTAAAACAATTGCGGTTATAAGCGGGCCAATTTCCATAAACATAGTAATTGCAATACCCCTAACCAAATAAAACCCTGCCCCAAAAACCTCCAACTGCACAGCGGATTGAAAAGCAAGCGTAAGCCCAACCAAAAATGTGAGCATAAAAACAATAATAGTAGCCGAGCTACCCAAGCGTATCATTTGAAGCGAAAGCGCTCCCTTGAAAGGCAAACGCATTTTATCGAAACGCCCAATAGTGCTCCAATAAATAGACTCGCTTAAAAGATAAGTTATCTGCCGCAGTTCGTAATACAAAGCAAACGTAGCATCACCAAGTTGCTCAATAATTTTCAATTTAATTTCCCTTAATCAATGTATCTTTCGATAGCACTATTATCCCCGATTCCGTTAGGTGGAACATTGCAGCGTCTCGCTCCATGTTGTAGCCGATTTCGAAACCTGCGGGAATGTGCAAGCCTTTTTCTATTATGGCTTTGCGGATTTTTGCGCCGGGACCTACTGTGACATCTGGGAATATAACGGAACCTTCAACTGAGGCTCCTTTTTGAATTCTAACTCCCGGGCTTAGAACGGAGTTGATTACATCGCCGCCTATAATGCAGCCTGCTGATACAACGGAGTTTATAGCGTGCCCTTTGTCTTCGCCTATGCCGCTGGAATAAAATTTTGCAGGCGGCATATTCCAGTTGTAAGTGCGTATTGGCCAAGCTTCATTGTAAAGATCGAAAACAGGATTTTGTACGCATATATCCATATTCGCTTCGTAAAAAGCGTCTAGAGTTCCTACATCGCGCCAGTAGCCTTGTGTGTTTGGGCGTTCGCCAGGCACAACGTTGCTTGTGAAATCATATACATAAACAGGATGCTTTGGGTAGAGGAAGGGCAAAATATTGTGCCCAAAATCTGTGGCTTTAGGATTGTTTTTGTGTATTTCCAAAAGCTGGCGAATTAAAAATTTACTTGTGAATATGTAGTTACCCATGCTTGCCAAGCACCAGCCTGGGCGGCCAGGTATTTGTTTTGGATTCTTTTTTGGTTTTTCCTCAAAGCCTATCATGCGGTTAGTTGAGTCAACCTCTATAATGCCGAACTCGCCGGCTTCTGCAACAGGAACGGGAATGGCGGCAATGGTGAGCATGGCTTCGTGATCGTAGTGGAAATCGAATATTTGGTTCATGTCCATTTTGTAAATATGGTCGCCGCCAAATATTGCCACAAGGTGCGGACGTTCATCGGTTATAAGGTTTATGTTTTGGAAAATGGCATCGCTTGTGCCTTTGTACCAGTCGTTTCCGGTGCGCATTTGCGCAGGAACCAAATCTACATATTGCCCCATGCTGGAGTTTAGGCTCCAGGCTGCAGAAATATGTTTGTTTAGCGAATCTGATTTGAATTGCGTTAAGATTTTCACCTTATGCACGCCGCTATTTATGAAATTGTTCAGCACAAAATCAATTATGCGGTAAGTGCCGCCAAAATGCACGGCTGGTTTTGCGCGGTCGCGCGTAAGAGGAGAGAGTCGGCTGCCTTGCCCTCCGGCCATAATCATGCAAAGGATATTTTTCCCGTATCTTCTAGAAATTGCGCTCATGGTAGTAATATAGAAAAATTTTGGGTTTCCGTTTTCCAGCCAACCGATATATCCGCCGCCCGGTCTGCAACAGCAGATACAGGCAATTCGTAAAGCAGGGAGCAAACCTTTACATTTTCAAAACCTGCCCTTCTTAAAGCCCTTGCACAAGAGGAAGTTGTTGCTCCTGTTGTATAAACATCATCAACAATAACCATGCTTTTTTGCAATAATTTCTCCTCTTTTTTTGCCTCAAAAGCTCCTGCTACATTGAGTGAGCGTTCATTGCTGCCGAGCAGGGTCTGCGATGGCTTGTAAATTCGCCTCTTCAAAATATTCGTGCAAAGCTTGCCGCCGCAAGCGAGCGAAAGCTCCAAGGCGGCTTGCTCGCTTTGGTTGTAGCCTCGCTCCCGCTTTCTCGCGCTGTGTACCGGCACTGGCAAAAACAGCATATTTTTGCCCCAGCTTTCCAAAATTTGCAGAGCTTCGCCTTTGCGCCCAACAGAGGAATGCGCAACCAAGTAAGATGCTATTTTTTGCATGCCCTTGTATTTCATTGCCAAAACCAAGCTTCTGGTTAAGGAATTCATAGGAAAAAGGCATATTGCGTCTTCTTTGCCGGGCCATATAGGGTGCTCTCCGCAGGCTATAAGTTCCTCCTTGCAATTTGAGCAAAGCCAAGGATCAAGTTTTCTAGAGCTACCACCGCAAGCTAGGCAGCTTACTCCAAAAAAGAAAAACGAAAGAGAGTCTTTTAAATTCATACTCTATTAGACGTATCTCAAAGCCAAAAAATACATACCCCCCCTCATTTTGATAACAGTTGTTGACGTTTTTGTGATTTTTTTTCTACATTTGTTGTTATGAAGCATAATTTTTATTTTTTCAGTTTATGTTTTGCTGCAATTTTAGCAGTCTCGTTTTTTTTAGTTGCCTGTGGTGAAGGTGATATCGTACCATTGGGAGATACTTCAACCGATAGAGGGCAGATTGGAGAGATTATAACAACATGCACCACCAACCCAGAAAAATGCATTCCCCAGGTTCCCTCTTCTAGCTCCCAAGGCAGCAGCAATGTTCTTTCCTCTAGCTCTCAAGACGGTGGCGATCTTTCTTCTAGCTCTGGTAGCGATGTTCCTTCCTCAAATTCAGGCGGCGTTTCTTCCTCAAGCTCAGGCGATGCTCCTTCTTCAAATTCAGGCGGTGTCTCTTCCAGCTCCCAAAGCGGCGGCGTTTCCTCTAGTTCTGCCACTTTAAGTGGTACTGCTTGCCCAACAGGAGTTCCAGAAGTCCCTAATGCATCTTGCGCATGGCTCCCAGCTGCTGTAGTTTCAGGCGATAACGCCACGGTTAGCTTAACCGGAGGTGAAGAAGAATGCGAAAGAGAAGTTTTTGCTGAAGTGCTGGTGTTTGGCACTAGTCGCCCAGTTGCCTTTGAACAGGATAAACCTATGGCAACATCTGGCTCAATAACTAACAATAGTCGCACATTCACGTGGCCTGCAACAGTTAACCCTCCTACATGGAGTGTGGCTACAAACGATGCAGCTCCAAATGGCATTCAAGGCAGAATAAGGTGCGGCGATGCGTGTAGCATAGTGAATTGCCCAATAACAATAACAGCGGCGCCTTTGCCAATAAAAACCCCAGGCACTTCAATAGCATTTGCCAACATAGACCACACAGTTAACACCACCAATTATTATTACCAGGGTTCAAAGCCAGAGCTTACCAACACCGTTACCGTAAGCAATAACGATGCAACTCCAAGCCCAGGGTGCGAAGAAACTGCTACTACGGTGGAGATAAGGCCTTCGAGTGTATTGAATGCCGCTGGTGAAGTAGTTGCTGCGTCAGGAACATTTAGAGCTTATGCTGTTGTTACTTGCCGTGGCACTAAGCGCGATCTTGATTCTACAGCGCTTATGACAGTAGCACCAAATCCAACATTAGTCGGAGCTTGCACATGGGCAGCTAAAAACAACACATTTGGCGATGGAGAAACAGCTATTACAGCAAGCGGGCCAACTGCTGCTACAAATAGCCTCGGTCGTTGCGATACCCCATACATTGCTATAAATGGCGAGGAATGGGATCTGAAAATTGGACCTTATGACTTAGCCCCAGGAGCGCCACCCGTAACAATAGCAAACATTGCCTACCACGTAAAATGCGGCGACGATGTTATAAAAGGCCCGGATTGCCCTAACATAACCGTTCAGCATCCAGACGACGTTGACAAATGTCAATATGCTGTGAGCGATTGCGGCAACAATTCTACTAACTATCCAACAGCAATGCAAGTTTCTACATCATCGACCAACAGAACCGGAGAAGTGTGTTTCTTTGTTGCTGATATAAATGGCGCAAGCCAAAATGACCGTGGAAAATTTACAGTGAACGGTGTAGAATGCGGTAATAGAGCTCAATGTACAGCAATCGATAAGAAAGATGGCGGTTACTACATCTACGTTAAGCCAGGCAATAGTTTAGAAGGCGGTATGTCGTGGAGCTTTGCAAACGGCACACCCAGTTGCCTCTAATGAGTGGGTAAAAATCACACAAAACAGTCAAAAATGGCACTTTTTGTGATTTTTTCTGCTTATTTTGAAAAAATTTTGTATATTTACAGAGTAAGGCGGTGAGTAACCGCCGATACGGAGGAACTCGCTATGAAACGTAATTTTCGTTTTTTTGGTCTCTGCCTTGCTGTGGCTTCGGCAGTATCGTTTTTTTTAGTTGCCTGTGGTGAAGGCGACATTATAGCATTGGGTGATACCTCAACCGATAGAGGGCAGATTGGAGAGATTATAACAACATGCACCACCAACCCAGAAAAATGCATTCCTCAGGTTCCCTCTTCTAGCTCCCAAGGCAGCAGCAATGTTCCTTCCTCCGACTCTGGTAGCGACCCTTCTTCAGATTCAGGCGGCATTCCTTCCTCCGACTCGGGCAGCGACCCTTCCTCCAACTCAGGCGGTGTTTCCTCTAGTTCCCAAGGCGGCACTCCTTCCTCCAACTCAGGCGGAGCCTCTTCCAGTTCCCAAGGCGGTGGCGCTTCCTCTTCTGCTACTGCCCCTCAGCCTGGCACAACTTGCCCTGCAGATGCCTCGCCACTTAGCCCTCCGCCAGCTTGCTCATGGTCCCCATCTCCTGTTGTTTCAGGCGACAATGCTACGGTTAGCGTAAACGCGCCTAATGAAGACTGCACAAAGAGGGTTTTCTCTGTAGTGACTGGCTTCAGAGTCGGCGTTGCTGAATTTCCAGAAGGCGAACCTATCCAAATATCCGGAACAAGACCAACTTCTAATGCACTAGTTACATTCTCATGGCCTTTGAGCGTTGCTAATAATGTATGGCCAGAAGAAATTCCAAATGGTATTCAAAGCATTGTTACCTGCGGTGATAGGTGCAGCGTGGTAAGTTGCCCAATAGCAATAACGGCTCCGCCAGCACCTGTAATAACTGGCACATTTGCATTCAGAGAATTCGATTATACCGGTACTGGCACTGCTAATTGTAGCAGCAATAATGCTTATTTCATTGGCACAAATATCACTGTCGATGGAGCTAACAGCAAAATCAACAACACTCTTTCCATAACTAATGGCGGCGCAGCTCAGGCTGGCTGCGGCGACATTACAGTTGAAGTATCTGGCGGCGGCCTAACCGGCACACCTGGCGCCGTTACAACTGCTGGGGTAATTACCGCAAGAGCTGTTGCAACATGTCGCGGCACACTGCACGTACTCAGAGAAATCACCGCAACAGTAGTAGGCCCTCCAACGCTCAGCACAACAGCTTGCACCTGGGATACGAGAAATGACACTTGGGGCGGAGGCGCGCGCGCAACTGTAGTAGTCGCGCCAACAATACAAAACCAATGCGGCAGAACCTGCACAGGGCCTTATTTTGCTGTAGGCGGAACGCCAAGAACAGGAGCTTTATCTGTAGGTTTATTGGTTGATACTTGGACTTCTGATCCTCAAACAATGAGTGGCATAACCATTGGCGCAAGCTGCGGCGGCACTGTATTAGCACCATCAAGAGAATGCCCAAATATTGTTGTTAAAGATCCATCTGCAACATGTGAATACACGGCTGTTATGTGCCCTGGAACAGCTATCACGCAAGTAACAACTGCACCTCAGAATCTTGCTGGTGTAGCAGGATCTCGATGCTTCTATGCAACCAGTATAACCGATATGAGAGGAGGAGGATGGATAGTGAATGGAACGGTAGTTTCAGGCTCAGGATGCAATAATGGTGGAGAGTGGGGTCTCCCCACGTGTACAACAGTGTTAAATAGCATAGAACGAGAAGATGGCGGTTACTACATATATGCAATGGGCTGGATAAACAATTTCGTAACAACAAATACCCAAAACGGTTTGCATCCGAATTGCAGGTAGCAGCTAAACTTTCGGTAAATTCAACTTTTTTCGCATAGCATATAACCTTAAAATAATGGTTATAGCTATTGTCAAAGAAACTTTCGCTTCGTGAAAATCGCTTGTGAACAAACCGAAAATCCAAAAAAACAAACCGCCAATAAGTGCCGCTGTTGCATAAAAATCGCTCTTCAAAACTTGTGGAATTTCACCAGCCAAAACATCTCGCAACATGCCGCCACCCACGGCTGTCAGCACAGCAAGGCTAACTATAGCAACTCCATTTGCCCCAGCATTCTCTGCATGAACAGCGCCTATAGCCGTAAAGGCCCCAAGCCCAATGGCATCTGCAACTAAAACAAAACGCCACTTGGAAATTATTTTTTTCTGAGCCACTATAACAAGAATTGCAGCAGTAATGCAAACAAAAGCATACACAGGCTGCTGCAAAGCTATGGGAGGATGATTGCCAAGCAAAGCGTCTCGCATAATACCGCCGCAAGTTCCCGTTGCAAGCGCAAGCACAAAAGCACCGAACCAATCTAACTCCCGCTGTGCGGCCTTGACCGCCCCCGTTATGGCAAAAGCGAAGGTTCCTATCAAATCAAGAGTAAGAAGAATCACAAGACGGAATGTAGAAAAGTCCTTATACTATGCTACTGCATTATTTGCTATAATATTCCACAACAAGCTGTTCGTTCAATTTAACCGGTATTTGGCCACGCAATGGGAGGTTTACCAATTTTGCTTCCAGTTTGTCTTTGCTAACTGCCAAGTATTCTGGGGCTTCTGGCGCGCTCTCTATGGCTTCCTTTACCTGCGGATGGTTTTTGGATTTATTGCGAACTGCTATTAAATCGTTTGCTTTAATTAAGTGGTTTGGAGAATAACTGCGCCTGCCGTTTACCTGCAAATGCCCGTGCGCAACGTATTGGCGGGCGGCAAAGATGGTGCGGGCAAAGCCGGCGCGGTAAACTAGGGCATCTAGCCTTGTTTCCAGGAGCATCATTAAGTTATCACCAGAGGAGCCATCTCTGCGGTTTGCCTCAAAGTATGTTTTTCTGAGCTGTGCTTCGGAAATGTTGTAGGTGAATTTTAGGCGTTGTTTTTCAACCAACTGCTGTTTGTAAACGCCGGCGCTTTTTTTGCGCCCCATGCCATGCTGGCCGGGAGGGAATTTACGCCTCTCAAGAACCTTTTGTGTTTTGGGAGTAACCGCCAAGTCAAGTGACCTGGCAACCTTTGCTTTTGGGCCTCTGTATGCCATTTTGTACCTCTTTAAGGAAGCTCTTTAGTTAAACCTTTCAGCTGGCAGAGCTTGGCTCAGCTGAAGGACTACTGCAAATATAGCAAATTTTTTCAGAAATCCAAGAGTAATTCTCTTCAAAAAGCCAATTTCCGCAATTTATAACCACTCCTTCTGGCACTTTCCACAGCCCGGCAATGTGATTATGCCCATGCACAAAGGTATCGCAGCCATTTTCTCTCATGATTTTCCTTGCATTTTCCAAATATTCCTCTTCTGGAACTATGCGTTTTTTATTCAAAACACGGCTATTTGAGCCAACAAAAAGAGCAAGCCGCATTCCAATATCTGGGTGTAGCCACTTAAATAGGAATCTGTTCAGTTTAAAATCCAGAATTTTTCTGAGTAATCTATAGGAAGCATCGCACGCAGCAACACCGTCTCCATGGCAAACATAAACACGCCGCCCATGCAGCTCTGCAACCACGCTCCGCAGAGTCTCTACCCCAAGCTCCCTTGAAAAAAAATCCTCATATCCAAAATCGTGGTTGCCCTTAATAAGCTTCACCTCGCAGCCGCTATCACGCAAATCCGAAAGGGCTTTCAAGAGCTTGAAATGCCGTGACGGAGCATAAAAATCGTATTCATACCAAAATTCAAATAAATCACCAACAAAAAATAAATGCGTGGCTTTGCCGCAAAGCCCTTTCAAAAACGCAACCAACCGCTCCTCGCGCCCAGGCACGGAGCCTGTAGGCGAGACTCCCAAGTGCGCATCGGATATGAAGTAAGCGGCTTGCATGAGATGTAATATAAAAAAACAGGAACTTTAAATGCTACCGATTTTTTCTATATTCAAAAACGTTTATGCTTAAATTTTTTGCAATTTTTATCCTTTTGGTAGGCTGTAGCGGTACGAAAAAAGATACACCGCTACCTATTACTGCCTCTCCTAAAGAGGGGAACTTAATACCCGAATCCTACAAAGACATTGAATTTCCCGATTTTCAATACATTGCGCCATACCCAGGCGATTTTCGCATAGCCATAAGCGATAGCATAACGCTTTATGCCGTTAGAGACACAAGCATTCCACTGATAGACCTTGCCTTTTATTTTAGGGAAAACGCCGCCCCGAAAAACAGAGACGAAGTTGCCGCCCTGCAAATGCTGTCTGCATTATACTCAAGAGGAGGCACAGAAAGTTTAAGCCCTGCGCAAGTTGATGATTCCCTGGAATTCCTGTCGGCAAGACTCAACGCAAACATAGGCTTCACCCAAAGCAAAATACACCTGAACTGCCTCTCGCGAGACCTAGATAAAGTTTTGCCCTTGCTCAGCGAATTATTCAATAAACCCCGCCTAGACTCCAGCAGGCTGGAATTGCAAAAAAGCGCCGCTATTCAAAGCTACAAACACCGTTACGATCAACCAAGAGCGCAAGTAGCCGCCCTCTCAGCAAAAGTTTTATACAAAGATAATCCCAAGCTATGGAAAGCAGACAGCGCAAGCATCGCAAAGGTGAAAAGAGAAGACTTGCTGGCACTCAAAGATGAATTCTTTGTGCCACGCAGGGTTATAATTGCCGCCGCAGGAGACTTTAACACAGACTCATTGAAAAATACATTAACAAAATTATTCGAAAATTGGAAAAGCGATGCGCCTGGTCGCCCGCCTGCACCAGAACTTCAATTCAATGAGCACGCAGGAATTTTCGTAAGCGAAAAAGACATTAGCCAAGCAAACATAACCATGGCAATGCCTTTTGTCAAACGCCCGCACCCCGATTACTACCAAGCAGCTATCGCAAGCTATATTCTGGGCGGTAGCTCCTTTTCTTCCAGATTAACCAACAAAGTCCGCACTCAAGGCGGGCTTGCATATTCAATTTACAGCTTTGCCGGGTCCGACTACGAAGATACCGCAATATCGGGAATTGCCTTGCAAACAAAGGCTGAATCAACAAAAGACGCTTTGCAAATAATAAAGGAAGAATGCGTAAAACTGGGCACAGAAGGCCCAAGTACAGAAGAACTCGCTTTCGCAAAAAAAGCCCTTATAGAATCCATGCCTGGCATGTTCGAAAACGCAGCAATAACAGCAAACACCTTTGCCGTATCTGAATTAAACGGCCGCAGCCTAAATCACTATATAGAATTTCCCGAAAAAATCAAAGCTGTTACCGCAGAGCAAGTTAGGGCAATGACGGCAAAGTATTTTAATCCCGATTTTTTTAAAATCAGCATTGTGGGAGCAAACGATAAAATGCAGTTGGAGAATGTAATATTGGTACCAGTAGAAGAATTGGATTTTTAATTTCTAGATTTAGTTGCTCAAAACCAAATATGCACCGCTATCCCCGTAGCAAGCAAGGCTCTGCCTACTCCATAAGCTATGTTCCGCATGGTTTTAGCGTTATTTATTTTGCTCATTTCATCGGTCTTTTTTCTTTGCAATTCCTGATATTAAATAGCCCCGATTTTAGGATTTGACCATACCTTCGGCATGTTCACCAGCGAAATGCCAAGCGTATGGGTGTCCCGATTGTATTCATTCATAGCACA
>JAITFT010000148.1 GCA_031281155.1 Candidatus Fibrimonadaceae bacterium | reverse complement strand
TTCCCAACTTCACAACTCTTCCTACAGAACGCAACTCCATACTTAACAACATCGTTGTAGCATTCATTTTCCAGCTCCTCGGCGTACTTTCCGTCAACAATCTGCTTCAGAGCCTCATCACGCTTTTTCACAATTTCTTTCATATCGGAAGTCCACTTAAGCTCAAATATCACCGCCTTGCCGCGACCACTGCTATGTCTCATAACAATGTCGCACCGCCCCAGCCCTGTTTCGCGGTTGGATTTCAAATCGTAATTCGGTATCCCGGAAAGAACGCCGAGCATTACACCGTGATAGAAATCTTCCTTGCCATCCATATAGCTTATAGTATCCAAAAAGAAGTCCCCCAATTCCTCCTGCACAACAGTCGCATTGCCGCCCAAAATTGCAGCATGAAGTTTGCCAAAATCTCTTTGATTGACTCGTTCATAGAACCATTCCCGTATCTTGGTTTCGTATATGTATTGCAGTTCCAAATTTGGAACAGATAACTCCAAAACTTTTTTTACTCCATCAAGACCTTCGCCTACTTTTTTCAAGTATCCGGTGAAGAACATGAAGTTCCAAATGTTGTCAACGTTCCTATAGACATCATCGTAAGTTATATCTTCGTGGATAAGCTTTGAGATTGTCCCTCCGGCCATCAAAGTTTCAAGCTCGGTCTTGGCTTCGCCTTTCACCATATCTATCAACTTGCGCACAATGTCGTTGCTGCTGGTGTTTACCCAGTATGGGCTAGGAAGCTCATTTATGTTTACACGCCAACTGCTCACAGCATGTATGCAACTCCAAGGATTGTAAACTTCCGTATTCCCAAACAGATAGCCGTCATACCAGTCTTTCAACAATTGCCGCTTCTCTTCCAAACCATAGTATTTCAGCATGGCATCAACCTCATTCTGAGTGAAGCCGAAGTATTCCGAGTATTCGGTATTTAGTATTGAAATCATTGTGAGGTTGTTAAGGCCCGTGAAGATGCTCTCTTTTGAAACACGCAAGCATCCGGTCATTACAGCAAATTGTAAATATGTATTGTCTTTGAGTCCGCTGCTCAGAAGCGGGCGGATGAAATCTACCATCTCCTGATAAAACCCACGGACCCAAGCGTTTTCCAATGGAACGTCATATTCATCAATAAGGACTATAGTCTTTTTGCCGTAATAATTTTTCAAGCATTTGCAAAGGAACAGTAGCGATGTGGAATAATCGTCATAAGAGCCATTGCGTGAGGCTAACTTTTCAAACATATTCCGATTGTCATTGTCTGATATTTTTTCCAATATATAAGCATGCCGTTTGAATTCATCCGCAATGGAATTTCTTAACTGCGTATATGACCGCTCGAAAGTATCCCGTTTCGCCTCTTTAAAGCTTAAGAATATCACCGGATACTTCCCCTGATGCTCCATATATTGCTCTCCGGCAGATTCGATCTTAAGTCCGTTGAACAGAGCTCGGGTGTCTTTACCGTCTATTGGCGCAGTGTCTTCAAAGAAGCATTTCAGCATCGTCTGATTCAGCGTTTTGCCAAACCTGCGTGGGCGAGTACAGAGAGTGACAGCAGAAGCACCATCCATAAGGTCTTTGATAAACAAAGTTTTATCAACATAATAAGAGCCGTCTTCAATTACTTGATCAAAGAACGATTTACCTCTCGGCAATGTGGCTAGAACTTTTTCTGTAGACATTACCTATAATATAGTTTTTTAAAAACAACAAAAGGACTATTAAATTCATCCATTTTTACCACCTTTAAATATAAATTTAGCCTTTATCAGTTTTTATTTTTACCCTCTATTTTCGAGCTTCATTTTTAGGAAAAATACAATCAACTTTTATTCATTTTTTATTCGCTTTGCCAAAATTCACCAAAAAACAGCGAATTTACGCTAATTTCGCCACCTTAGAACCCCCTTTTAAGGCGCGGGTTCTAGGTTCAAGTCCTAGCTGGTTCATTAGCCAAAACATCTCAAAAACAGCGTTCTTAGTCAAATTTCAGCGATTTTAGGTAGGGAGAGGGGAAAGTATAGGGTAGAATAGCCTAGTTATTCTGCGGTTATCCGTTATTGATACTATTTCCCCCTCAAAATTAAGTATAATCCCTACACACCACCCCACACAAGGAGTTCACCCATGGAAAACCACCACACAAACCAATTCATCGCGCACTGCAAATATCAAAAAGGCCTCAACAACAAAACCATCAAAGCCTACAGCATAGACTTGCGCCAATACGCCGCCTTCTCAAGTGTCATAGAGTTGTAATAGGCAATTCCTTCGGTGAAACCTATATTGGAAACAATCCTTTGCATTTTTATCCAATGCACTGGATAAAAATGTATTTTTTACTATATTATCCAGTATGAAAAAGATGATAGACCGTCCTGAATATTTAGAAAAGCTCAAACTTTGGCAAAACCAAATGGATTTGGTTAAGATTGTTACGGGAGTGCGGCGTTGCGGGAAATCCAAACTGCTTGAGTTGTTTCAAGAATATTTGAAAACAACGGGCGTGAAACCGGAACAGATAATAGCCGTGAATTTTGAAGACGAGATCCAAACCAGAAAAATCGGACTTAAATTAAACAATAAATCCAAGTTGCTTGAAGACTATGGAACTTTGCTTGATTTTATCACAGGTAAATTTATAAAAAAACAAAAAACATATATTTTTCTAGATGAAATACAATTGCTGGATAATTGGCAACGCCTTGCGAACGCTCTGCGCATGCAAGATAATGCGAATGTTTATCTAACCGGCTCCAATGCTTATATGTTCTCAAGCGATTTGGCGAATTCTTTTGGCGGCAGATATATAGAAATCAAAATGCAGCCTTTGTCATTTAAAGAATACATTAATGGAACCGGCGGCAATACGGATAATTTGCCAAACAAATATGAGCAATATACCCGTGAAAGCAGTTTCCCGCAAACCATAGCTTTTAACCATGAACGAGAAATGATAAACAATTATTTGCTAGATTCGGTGTATAAAAATACTGTGCAAAAAGATATAGTCCAAAGGCTTAAAATAGACGATATAGCCAGACTAGACGATGTGATTAAATTTTTATTTGACAATATAGGCAATGAAACGTCTTTGCTTGGAGTGCAGAGAAAATTGAAAAGCTCTGGCATAAATATATCACCAACAACTCTTAATGCTTATGTGAAAGGCCTGCTAGACAGCTATCTTATGTATAAATGCGAGCGATACGATATAAAAGGCAAAAGAATTTTAGAATCTAACGCCAAATATTATGCCGCAGACATAGGCTTGCGAACAGCATTGCTTGGAAAGCAAGATGCCGACCTCGGCAGAGCTTTGGAAAATATAGTTTATTTGGAGCTTTTGCGTCGCGGATACCAAGTGTGTGTGGGAAAAGTTAAAAGCAGAGAGACAATAGAAGTTGATTTTGTGGCTACTCGAGCTGGTGGAGAAATAGAATATTATCAAGTAGCCTGGAGCGTATTGGGAGATTTGAATACCTTGCGCCGTGAATTAGCATCATTGGAAGCAATCAGGGACAACTACCCAAAATACCTGTTAACTATGGACTATGGCAGCGGAATGAATAATGGCATAAACCGTTTAAACGTGTTGAAATGGCTGTTATCTTGATTTTAGAAAAGATAAGGGTTAATGCCGAGGCGTCGCAATAGTAGGTAAAAAATATCCTCTGCAGGGGAGAATGTAGCATGTAAAGGTCTTAGGATTTTCTATATTAAACTTAGTCTATTAAACTTAGTTTAGGAATTTTATGCAGCAATTTAACATTCATGAAGCAAAAACGCATCTGTCTTCCTTAATTGACAATGCGGTAAAGGGCAATTCTTTTATCATAGCTAAAGCTGGCAAGCCTATGGTTAAAGTAGTCCCTTATTCTTTTCAAGAGCCTGAAAAGCAAAGAGTAGGTTTCTTGAAAGGGAAAATTTCCGTTCCTGCAGATTTTGATTCAATAGGAAAAAACGAAATCGAGAATCTTTTTGAAGGAGCTTTATGAAATTACTTTTAGACACGCATTTATTGCTTTGGGCTGCAGCTGGCACGTTGCCTAAAAAAGCAAAAGAACTCATAACAGATGAGAAAAATACCCTTTTGTTCAGTGCTGCGAGCATTTGGGAAATTGTGATTAAAAATAGCTTAGGTCGCTTAGATTTTCAGATAGATGCTTATATGTTGCATAATGGGCTCTTAAATAACGGTTACGTGGAAATTGCGATTGATAGCTATCATTCTTTAGCAACTGGAAAGCTGCCTTTAATCCATAAAGATCCTTTTGATAGAGTTCTTGTTGTGCAAGCTCAAGCAGAAAAAGCAACTTTGCTGACCTGTGATAAAATTTTAACCAATTATCCCTGTTCTGTTCTTTACGTCAAGCGACCTAAGCAAGCCTCTACTGCTAGATCTTTTCCCAAATCGTAAAAAAGAAAATACGGATTTCAAATTTTCTTAAAATCCGTATTTTTCTCATTTCTAAGAGCCTCCGTAAGAGGCTCAAATTAGGAGAGTTACAAACATAATGCTGCGAACAATCCTAATCTAGAAAAAATGAAAGCAATTCACAACACAGCAGGCTATATGCCGTGAACAGCAATGCTGCGAACAATCCTAATCTAGAAAAAATGAAAGCAATTCACAACGCTTTCGGCTACAGAAGCGGCACAAGCACAGCTGCGAACAATCCTAATCTAGAAAAAATGAAAGCAATTCACAACAACCTTCCACTCGTATGATAGAGTTAATTCGCTGCGAACAATCCTAATCTAGAAAAAATGAAAGCAATTCACAACTAACCTAAGCGACTGCCTAAACAGGCTGAGCTGCGAACAATCCTAATCTAGAAAAAATGAAAGAAATTTCGGCTTAACCAAAAGGAGCTTTATAGAGCTTTTGAGTGATATTTGTCAATAGATATGGAGTAATATACAACGAAGCAAGCTGGCGAGATTTAG
The DNA here is from genome assembly GCA_031281155.1 of Candidatus Fibrimonadaceae bacterium. Taxonomy (GTDB): domain Bacteria; phylum Fibrobacterota; class Fibrobacteria; order Fibrobacterales; family Fibrobacteraceae; genus Fibrimonas. Next base: position 14,360 of record JAITFT010000148.1, on the reverse strand, counting down.
CATTACTGAATTTATGGGGAAGTGGGGTTTGGCAGGCTGGTGTAATTTAGAAAAAACTATTCTTTGTCCTTCAGCAACTCTCCTAGGATGCCCAAAATGAATAAAAGGACGTAAACGATACCAAAAGCAACCACTGCCCCGCCAGCCACTGCTAGCAGATAAATAGGGGTTTCCAGTCCCCATTCAAACCAAGCCATGATAAAACCAAATACCGCCGCAAACTTAACGAACGGCGTAAATATCGGCGGCTCTTTCGGCTCTGCCGTGACATTCTGCTGTACTATCATTGGATTCTCTTTGAGCCACAGCTCGTAGGATTCCTTCAGAATTTTAAGGTAGGCTTTTGTTGCGTTGTAATCCTTCCGAAGCTCTGCCATTTTTTCAAGGTCTCCCGCATTTGCGGCTATTAGCCGCAAGGTCTCTTTGTTGCCTTCCTCTGCTATCCTAATCTTTTTCAACAGCTCTATGTTGTCCGTATTCTTGTAAAGCCTGCTTTCGGTCATTGAGCCTCCCTTGCCAAAAACCCAGCAACGGCTTTCACGCAACCAGCCACCAGTGGGAGGTCGAAAGCCATCAAGTTTTGCTTGTTCGTATGAAACATTAGGAGCAAATATAGCAAATTTTTGAGTGAAAGTCAAGGGTTTTTAGTTTTTTTTGCTACAAGCTATACGCCAAGTAAAAGGCAAGAGAATTAATCATTCTTGACATTAGCGAAAAATCTTTATTGTCATACGTTGCTACTTTTAAATACGAATCAAAGCGGTTGCCAATTTTCAATTTCCTTGGGAGATAAATTTCCATAATCGCGGAGTTGTTCAATATAAGATCTATGCCATTAGTGTAATAATGAGGCACTGAACTCGGTATGGAACGAAACAAGTAAGCTCTGGAGTTGCTTTTGAATATGCCTCTGCCAAGCCATTCAATTTCCATATTAGCCTTATAGTTAAATCCATAGCTATATTGGTAATTGCGTTTAGTATCATCTCCATACTTGTCTGCAAAAATTTCGTCGTAGTTAAAGTCTGTAGCTCCTATAACTACAAAAGACGGAAAGTTGGTTGTGCGAAATCGCAAAAACTGACCTTGTAAATTAAAATCCAAGCCCAAGCCAAGAGAAATAGCGTTCATTTCCACGAATGATCCGTAGTAAGTATCAAAATGAGTATAGGTCCCTACATCTACCCAACTTCCTTCGGAATTAAAAGTCATATTTTTTAATTTGCCGATTGTATGCATTCTAAAAAGCGGCCCGCCATTTTTTCCATAATGATACAGGGCATCTATTGTAAAATATTCAAACGGCTCTTTCATAGTACGGTTCGGTTTGCCATAAACCAAGCTTAAATCAGCTGCCGCCAAACCACCACGCCAACTATCAATATTTGGGTTTTCATAAAGTTCACGGTCATAATTGTAATTGCCTCCCAAGCGAGAGCCGCCACCCAATCCAATCGAAAAATCTAATGGATGATAGCCTGGATTATGCTGGCGAACGCCCACAAATTTGCGCTGTGAATAGCTCATAGGATGAAGCACAAAAGCAGAGGGTTCGTCTAAAAGTCTCCGATTGGGCTTAGCGAAAAGGCGCTCAGAAAGCCGGTAAAGTATTTCACCATAAATTGCGCCGCCCATTGTAGTCAACATTAAATCGTTGGTGCTTGGCGCTTCGGTTTCCAAGCAGCATTCCCAAACGAAGGAACCAACAGCTGTATAAAGAACGCTGGGATAAAAAGAATATCCAAAAGAACGTGCTGAGGTAAAGTAATAAGAGCCTTGATAAGGATGCCCAAAGAAATTAATGCCAAAATGGTTATCGTCCCATTCAAAGCCGTTTTTCATATTGCTTTTCATAGATTCAAGGCTAATTTTTGCCCATTCCTCTTTTTGTATCTGTAAATTATACTGCCAAACGATAATGTTTTGAGTGAGTCCCATTAAAAAAGGAAATGTCCAGTGCAAAGCAGGCTTCGGGGTTTCATAATAAATAGGTTCTAAAGTCAACGGAGCATCAAGTTTAACCATGTCATCGGCTTGAACAACGGCAAAAATTCCCATAGTAACCAATAATAGTAAAATTCTTTTCACAATCGAATAAACATAGTAAATTAAAATTTGTAGTTTAACAGTATGCCTCTTTTGTTTTTATTGCTAGGCTTGCGCTTCTTTATCTTCGCAGAGGAAAGCTTGCTCGTAGATGAGCAGTTTGCCGATACTGGCCGCATTCAACCGCTGTTTAGAAATGGAAAGTATATAAATCCCTTTCCTATTGATTCTTCAAAGATTTCCCCTAAGCAGAATAGAAATATTCGCAGAAAATTGTTTGGGCCAAAGGCGGCAAATCCTTCGAGACCATTGCCATCGCAACAGGTGAATATCTCACAAGCACTGCCTGAGGATTTAAATGGTTTATACGTTACATGGCTGGGACATTCCAGCGTATTGATGCAAATAGATGGAATCCGTTTATTGCTAGATCCCATGCTCTCCAATAATGTTTCCCCAGTTCCCTTGGCAAGAAACGTTCCGCGCTTTCAAAAAGGCGCGCCGATTGAAATTGATAGCCTTCCATTCATAGATGCTGTATTTATTTCTCATAACCATTTAGACCACATGAATCCTGAAAGCATTCTCGCTCTTGCACCAAAAACAGGCTATTTTATGGTGCCAATCGGCGTGAGTGCATATTTGAAAAGGTGGGGAGTCAACTCAGAAAAAATCCGTGAGTATTCCTGGTGGCAGGAGGGGGTTTTGCAAGGTTTGTCTGGAAAGTATTTGCGCTTTGTTTGCACGCCTTCTCGCCATAAGTCACAGCGAAGCTTATTCGATCTTAATAAAACTCTTTGGGCATCTTGGGTATTCATCGGTTCTGAGCATCGGGTATTTTTTAGCGGCGATACCGGTTATAATTTGCATTTCAAGCAGATCGGTCATCATTTTGGTCCTTTCGACTTAACGATAATTGAGAACGGGCAATACAACCTGGCTTGGCCGTTTTCCCATCTTTTCCCAGAAGAGGGGGTTCAGGCTCACTTGGACTTACGAGGAAAAAACATGTTGCCTGTCCATTGGGGCAGCTTTGGCTTTTCCGCCCACGATTGGCAGGAACCACCGGAGCGAGTGCTTCACGCTGCCGAAACACAAGGCGTTCTTTTGCGAATGCCGCGAATCGGGCAAACTTTTTCCATTGACGATCCGCCAGCTATAGACCCCTGGTGGCGGGAGTAAGATAGTGATTTCTACGCCAGTGCCCTAAAGCTTTAAAGAAAACGTAGAAAATTTTGTTTCCACATACCTGCCCAATGAATCCTGCACGCCTAAGCGATGCTCGCCTGTACTGACTGTCACCGCTATTTTATGCTCGCTCGTTGTGCTTCCTAAAAAGGCTCCGTTCAAAAACCAATGCAGCTCTGCGTCTCGCTGCTTGTGCGCAGCTATTGCGATAAAGCCCATTTCGCTCAGAGCGTCTTTGCTCGGTAAAAAAAGCCTGGCTCCGTTTTCGGGGTAGGTGATGGAAAAGGGAGTAGCCTCTCGCTTTGCTCGGCATTTTGGATTATGCAAAGCTTCTGCTTTTGGCTCTCTGCCTATTTTTCTCAACTCATTCCTAACTGCCGGTGTATAGCGTTCTTCAACTATATGCAAAGTGTCTTCGGCATTCCAGCATAAACTGCAAACTTCAAAACCGCTGCTTTTTGAAATAATTGTTTTTTTGTGAAATTGGCAAGCTGAATTTTTTTCTCTATTTACGGGAAGCATAAACGTTTTTTTATTAGGGCAAAAATCATTCGCTTTATAACCGCTCAACTCGCAAAGCTCTATGGAATCAAATTTAATGTCTTTCGAAAAATCTTTCCATAAATCTTTTCTAAAATTATTTAAATTATTGAACAGGGAAAATAAAAGAGGAGCTGCAGAAGAAGCGCCGCTTAAATCTGCCACTGAGCCGCCTTCAAAATTTCCAATCCAAACCCCAATAGTCCATTGCTTATTAACGCCTATTGCCCATGCATCTCTTGAGCCATAGCTTGTGCCTGTTTTCCAGGCAATAGAATGGTTAGCCATAATTTCTCTAATGTGATAAGCCGTGACTTCTTGTAATAATTGCTCGTTGCTTTGAGTGCTGTCATTTTCAAGCCATTTTAATTTTGTTCTTTTTCCATCGTTCATAAGCATTGAGTAAAGCGGAACAAGCTCTAGGAGCGATGCTTCGCCGCCGCCTAAAATCAAAGAAAGCCCGTAGTCTTCCGGTGCGCGAAAAAGCCCTCTAAGCCCCGCATTTCTTAACCAATGGTAAAAATTTTCAACACCATAATCCGCCAAAACTTTTACAGAAGGAACATTCAGAGAACGAGTCAGGGCTTCGCTCAATGGCACAACTCCGTTGAAATTTTTGTCTGTATTTTGCGGAGAAAAACCTCTGTACCAAGTTGGGATATCTTCTATTAAACTATTAGGCGTGTAAGGGCCTCGCTCAATTGCAAGAGCATATAAAAAAGGTTTAAGAATGCTGCCCGTGCTGCGACGAGCGCGAATGCCGTCGATCATTCCTCTGGAAAGCGTATCGTAGTATTCCAGGGAGCCCAAATAACCGCGGATTTTCCCTGTTTCGGTTTCCGTTATTAAAACGGAAACATTTACATTTGAACGTTCTCTTATTTTATTTCCATAATCTTTAACAACTCGTTCCAAACGCTCTTGAACTTTATCGTCAATTGTGGAATGCAAAATTGTTTGGTTTGGAAAGAACGAAGCAATGGCTTCTGCGTAGTGCGGCGTTTTAAATCTCCAAATTTTGCTTGTTGGCAGCGGTTCCAGCAATGCGGAGCTTAAAGTTTCCGCATCCATAAAGCCGGAATTGGCAAGGGATTTTAGCAAATTGTTTCGGCGTTCCAAAAGGCGTTCTCTTTCTTTTGCTAAGTTTAACGCAGACGGCCGGTTTGGAAGCAAGGCCAAAAGAGCCGCTTGTGCCCAGGTTATTTCTTCTATTGAGCTTTCAAAAAAACGCCAGGCGGCAGTTTCTGCGCCAATTACATTTCCACCCATCGGGGCAAGACTTGCGTATTCTGCAAAAATTTCCTCTTTACTATGCCAAAATTCCAATCTAAGCGCAAGGTGAGCTTCTTTGAGTTTAGCAAGAAAAGTTCTCTTATTAGGCTTTCTCAGCCTTGCCACCTGCATAGTTATGGTGCTTGCCCCGCTTTCAATTTTTCCTGCTTGTAAATTCTGTTTTACGGCACGAGCTACGGCAATAGGATCTATTCCAAAATGCCCGTGAAATCTTTTGTCTTCAAAATGCAAAACAGTAATTTTATACTTTTCCGAAATATTCTCGCTTTTAGGAAATTGATATTGTTCGTTTTTATTTAACCAAACTCGCAAAAGCTCTCCTTTTGAAGAATATAAAATTCTGCTATAATCGGTGTTTTTTTTCGGCGGTAGCAATAGCGAAAGAAAAAGCAAGATTAAAGCGGTAAGCGTGAAAATAAGCTTTTTGGGCATTTGTGTAGAGTATAGAAAATCAGCGTGCTTTGTGTTCGAGATATGCGCCAGTGAGTGGGTAATTATTTTTCTACATTATTCCTATGAAAAAACTCCCTAAAATTCTCGGCATTTTGGCTGCTATTTTTGTTGTAGCCCTGGTTGTGGCATTTTTCGCGATTAAGCAAGCTTTCCCCCCGGAAAAAATAAAAGCCATTGTGGAAAAAGAAGCCTCTGATGTTCTCAAAAGAGAAGTCACCATTGGCGGTGCAGGCTTTAAGCTGTGGCCGCTTGGTCTAAGCGTAAGAGACATAAAAGTTGCAAACAATCCCGGCAGAGGTTTTAGCGCAGACCCTTTGCTGCACTTGCCCTACGCAGGCATAAAAATAGACTTGCTAAAACTTTTGCAATTTCAGGTTGCAATAGATAAAATTTCCGTTGAAAACTTGAGCTTGCTCTACGAGGTAATGCCAGATGGCAGAACCTCCATAGACGGCTTGGGCGGCGAACCCGATACCACAAAAAAAGAAGCGGTAAAAGACACCGCAAAACTTGATTTATCAAAAATCGAACTGCCCGGTAGCCTTGCCCTGAACTCCTTTGAAGTAAAAAATGCAAGCGTGATTTTCAATGATCGCTCGCAAAAAAGAAAAATAACCTTGGGCAGCATAAACTTAAACACCAGCCTTTCTCTAAACCGAACACTTGAAAATATTAGAACCTCAACAGCCCTAACCTTAAAGGAAATATCCATGGAAGATGAAGGGCTTGGAGTTCGCAAGGGCGATATAAGCGTGTTTCTAAATACAGATATAAACGCAAACTTGCGTTTGCAACACATAAACATTCAAAAATTCTCCGCTGGCCTGCAATCCATGAGCATTCAAATGAACGGAACAATAGACAGATTTTTGGAAGATATAATGATAGTGGATTTGAATGTAGAGTCAAACCAAATAAGTTTGGCTGAATTGATTAAAGAAATTCCCGCAGGAATAAACCCCGAAATTCCAAAAGTGAGCGCAGGCGGAACAGCCGCTCTAAAAGTCGCAGTCAAAGGAGCAATCGTTCCCGATAAAATCCCGCCTGTTAATGGCAACCTAGTTTTGAACAACATCTCCATTAGCCACAGCGATTTGCCAGCAGGCCTTAAATCCTTAGTAGGAAACATAGCTTTCACAGAAAATACAGTGAGCATTAAACCTCTAACATTCTTGCTAGCAGATCAGCCAACCAGCGTTCTATTGGATGCAAGCGAACTGCTATCCCCGCAACCCTTGCTCAATAATCTGTCTGTGAACACAAAGCTTGATTTAGGCGCATTGTTTGCGCTTGCCAACAAATTGGTTACCATCCAAGAATTAAGCGAGCTTTCAGGAAGAATTGAAGCGGCCATAAGTGCAAGGGGCGTTATAGACCCAGTGCGCCCAGAAAACATTTCTGTTAACGGCAATGCGAATTTGCAAAACATAGTTGCAAAAACACCGCTTATTCCAGATGCTGTCACCGTTAACGGAGCAGTTAAATTTTCAAATACCGAAATTTCCGTAGAGCCCGCAGTGAAAATTGGAAATTCCGATGTCAAAGTAAAAGCCGTTGTTCGGGATTACTTGGCTATGGTAATGCCTAGGCTTGCGGCTGGCAAAAAAACAAGCGTAAATGTAGATGTCAGTTCTTCCAACTTGGAGCTAGACCGCCTAATTCCTCCAAGCGATCCAACCAAGGTGCAAGAGGACATTCCAATGGAAATTTACCCCGAACTCCCCGATGTAGTGGCAAATGTAAATGTTAATTTGGCAAACACCGTATTTCGCCACCTAACTCTTTCCGATTTTAACTTGGGAATTAATTTTGCAAACAACAAGGCGAATATCACAGGAAGGGGGCGGCTTTACACAGGCGGCTTTAACACGAATGTTGCCGTTGATTTGAGCAACAGAAATTCTGCAAATGTAAAATTCGGTTTGAATGTTGATAGGGTAGAAGCAAATGATTTTATAACAAACGGCAGAAAAAACATTACCGGCGAGACCGCACTTGCAAAGCAAATACATAACTTAGACAACACTGTTTTCGGGAAACTCAGCATGAACCTAGATGTCAACACTAAAGGCTTGCCTCACGAATTTGTTGATAATTTGAGTGGGCCTATTTCACTGCAAATCACAAACGGAAGCGTAAAAGGCTCAAAAATTTTGGGTTCCGTTGGCTCAGGCATTTCAAACTTTGAAATTGCCGGCAAAAAAGTTTTGAGTGGCAAAGTTCCGGTATCCGATAAAGGCGATATGAGCTTTGACGATTTGAAAGCCTCTTTTGAAGCAAGAGATGGGCAGCTTTTGGTTAGGGATTTCAACATAAATGCCAGAGCTCTCGGTTCATTTGCTTTCACAGGCGGTGTTGGCTTTAATGGCGATTTAAATTTGAATTTGCAAAACACTCTAAGTCCTTCCATAAGTTCCAACTTGAACAACCTCACAAGAGCAAGCCCCGTTTCCCTTTACCAAAGAGATGCAAGGGGCAATGCGCTTTTATTCTTTAACATAGGCGGTTCGCTTGCAGATCCAAAAGTAACTTTAGATGCTAACCAAATGAGCAATCCTATTGCCGATCTTAGAGGCATGGCAACTGCAAAGCTAGACGAAGCAAAAGACAAAGCTCTCGCAAGGCTAAACGATGAAAGAGCTAGGTTAGAAGCGGCGGCCCTTGCCAAGAAAAAAGAATTGGAAGACAAAGCCAAAGCTGAAGCCGACAGGCTAAAAGCCGAAGCCGATGCAAAAAGGAGAGAAGCCGAAGCGAAAGCCAGAGCTGAAGCCGATGCCCAAAAGCAAAGAGCCGCCGATGCCGCCAAAGGCAAAGCTACAGATGCATTGAAAGGGATTAGGAGGTAAGCTTTGAGTTTTGCCGCCACGGAAAAGCGGAAATAGCAAAAGCAATAACGGCAACAAGCAAGAATGTGAGCATTCCGCCTGTGATGCCGGCAATTGATGTTCCTAAACTTCCTTCGGAATTTTTGAAGTTATAATCGGGCATAAAAGCCGTTGCAATTGGCTCGCCGCTGATTTCAAATTCTATTCCAGCTACTTTTTCTATTGACCATTCAAGACCATCTGGGTTTGAGGAAACGAATTGGGAAAAAACGCCGCCGATAAGCAACGCAATAACGGCGGTTGCAATAACCGGCTTTGCAGGAACCTTTCTTGCCAAGCAGAGAATAGCGGCAGTTGCTATGCCTTCTACCAGGCCTGCTGCCAAGTGAATGGGCTGCATTGCTGCGGCAAAGGCTAGGAATGGAAGCTCGGTAATGCCCGAAGCCAGGGTTTGAAGCACCACGCCAAGCGCACCGATTTGCAGTGCTATAAGGCTCGCAAAAGTTGCCGCTATTGTTATTCTGCCGGGTGTTGCGCCTTTTTTGACAAGTGGTTCAAAAATCAGCGGGTAGATAACCAAGCATGGGATAACGGCCATGTTAAAGATATTAGCTCCGAGGGCAAGCAAGCTTCCATCGGCGAAGAACAGGCATTGTATGGTTAGCACTGCCGACATGGTAAGAAGGGCAGGATATGCGCCAAGCATAGCGGCAAGCAAAATGCCCCCAACTAAATGCCCGCTTGAACCGGTTCCGGGAATCGCAAAGTTAATCATTTGCGCAGCGAAAATAAAAGCACCCATAGCGCCCATCATAGGAATTTTCTTTTTATCGATTAAATCCTCTTTTTTGATGGAATATGAAATAGCGGCGGCACTAATGCCGCACATGGCTAACCCAACGGGTAATGATAGCAAAGCATCTGTCATGTGCATAGTTGTTGTCTCCCAATTATAGAATGTAATGTAGAAAAATCTGGCTTGCTTAAAAGGCTCCGATATTTTTTTGCCCCAGGCATTCCGTGGAAAAGCCCCATTAAATGCCTGGTTATTATATTAGGCGGTACGCCTTTTTTGAACTGCGTTTCGGCATAAGGCAGGTATTTTTCGATAATATCGGCTGGCGTTGGCGGTTTTTCCCCCGCCAAAATCAACGGTGTTTCATACGCGGCTCTGCCAATCATTACGCCGTTTACCTTTTTCAACAATTCTCTCGCTTCATCCAAATTTTTAACGCCTCCGTTAATAACAACATTCCAATTTGGGTGAATTCCTTTTAGCTTAAAAACCGTTTCGTAATTAAGAGGCGGAATTGTGCGGTTTTCTTTTGGCGAAAGTCCTTTAAGCCATGCTTTTCTGGCGTGAATTATAAAATATTTGCAACCTGTTTCTGCTATGGTTTCAACAAAGTTGAGGAAAAATTCAAAGCTATCGTTGTTGTCTATTCCAATTCGTGTTTTAACGCTAACAGGGATTTTAACGGCATTTTGCATTTCGTTTATGCATTCGGCAACTAATGCGGGCTTGTTCATTAAGCATGCCCCAAACATACCGCTTTGCACTCGCTCGCTCGGGCAACCGCAATTTAAGTTTATTTCATCGTAACCAAAATCTTCGCCAATCTTTGCGCACTTCGCCAAATCTTGCGGCGAGCTTCCGGCCAGCTGCAAAGCAATGGGATGTTCTTCCTTATTGTATTCTAAAAACTTTTCAGGTTTGTTGTGCAAAATTGCGCCCGTTGTTATCATTTCTGTGTAAAGCAAAGTTTCCTTTGTTAAGAGCCTGGCCAAATATCTAAAATGCCGGTCTGTGAGTTCCAGCATGGGCGCTATGGATAACATTTACGCACCTACGGCAAAGGCAAGCTGCCCGCTGTTTACGCTTACATTAATAAATGAATCTTCACCGATTTCGCCACGCAAAAATTTGTCTGCGAGTTCGTCTTCCAGCAGCTTTTGAATGCTGCGGCGGAGCGGGCGCGCACCGAGGGAGGAATCGTAGCCATCGTTTACTATGAATTCTCTTGCGGCTTTATCTAGCTGCAAAGTTATTTTCTTTTCGGTTAAATCTTTTTGCAGATCTTTCAATTGAATATCCACAATGGAAAGCAATGTGTCTTTGCTTAGGCAGCGGAATACAATTTGCTCATCTATGCGGTTTAGAAATTCCGGCGTGAAAACTCTTTTGGATGCATCTTTTACAGAAGAGGTGATTCTTTCGTCGTCGGTGTTGCTGGTTTTAGCAACGAAGCCCATTCCGCCTTTGTGGGTAATATCTTTTGTGCCGGCATTGGAGGTCATAACCAAAACGGCATCTCTAAAGCTTACGGTGCGGCCGCTGGAATCTGTTAATCTGCCATCGTCTAAAATTTGCAAAAGAATATTCAGAATATCGGGATGCGCTTTTTCTATTTCATCTAAAAGCAAAACACAATGCGGTTTGCGGCGAATTTTTTCAACAAGCTGGCCGCCGTCTTCGTAGCCAACATAACCTGGCGGCGAACCTACAAAGCGGCTAACAGAATGCTTTTCCATATATTCGCTCATATCAACTCTTATCATGGCTTCGTCTGTGCCGAAAAGCTGAATGCTGAGCGCCTTTGCAAGCTCGGTTTTGCCTACGCCCGTTGGCCCTAAAAACAGGAAAGATGCGGGGCGCTTTGAGTTTCTAATTCCGGTGCGTGTTCTGCGAATTGCTTTTGAAAGAGCAACAACGGCTTCGTCTTGCCCAATAATTTTTTCCTTTAAATCGGTTTCCAGTTTCAAGAGTTTTCGGCTCTCGTTTTCATCTATGCGGCTAACTGGAATGCCGGTTATTTTGCTTATCACTTCGCGAATCATATCGCTATCTACCACTATAGGCTCTTGCTTTTTTGCGGCAGTCCAAATTTCCTTTATTTTCCCTAATTCTTCTGAAATGTTTTTTTCTTTGTCTCTAAGCTGTGCTGCTCGGGCATAATCTTTTTCCTCCACTGCTTTTTTCTTTTCGGTATCAGCGGCTTTTAATTCGCGTTCTTTTTCGTAAAGTTCCGGTGGCGGAGTTAAATTTGCAATGCGAGTTTGCGCGCCTGCTTCGTCCATAATATCTATGGCTTTATCGGGCAAATGCCGCTCGCTTAAATAGCGCTCGGAAAGACCAGCGGCTGCTTTCAAAGCTCCTTCGTCGTAGATGACTTTGTGGTGAGCTTCGTATTGAGGGGCCAAGCCACGCAGAATTTCAACGGTGTCTGCCACAGATGGAGGCTCTATGGTCATGCTTTGGAAACGCCTTTCAAGTGCGGCATCTTTTTCCACGTATTTGCGGAACTCCTTGTAGGTGGTAGCTCCTATGCACTGAATTTCGCCTCTTGAAAGGGCTGGTTTCATAACGTTAGAAGCATCGAGCCCGCCTTCGCCGCCGCCTGCTCCTATTACGGTGTGCAATTCATCCATAAACACTATTATGTTTGTGTTTTTTCTCAGCTCGCTTAGGAGCGTGATAATTCTCTCTTCGAATTGGCCTCTGTATTTTGTGCCAGCCACAAGACTTGTCATGTTGAAAGACACAAGCCTTTTATTTTCCAGGATTTCTGGCACTTCTTTTGCCGCGATTTTTTGCGCTAAGCCTTCTATAACGGCTGTTTTTCCAACACCTGGCTCGCCAACCAAAACGGGATTATTTTTCTTTTTTCTGGATAAAATTTGAACCAGTCTATCTACCTCTTTTTGCCGCCCTATTATGGGATCTAAGCGACCTTGCCTTGCCATCTCTGTTAGGTCTGTGCTGCACATATCGAGCATTGGCGTTTTGGTTTTGCGGGGTTTCCCCTGCACTGTATCGAAATCGCTTGAAACTTCTGTAACGTTGGTATCTTCGTCTATTATGTCTTGGACTTCCTGCCTGATTTTTTCGTATTCTATGCCCATGGCGTTTAAAATATCTTTAGGGAGAGAATCGTTTTTCGGGTGCAAAATTGCCAGTAGCAAGTGTTCGGTACCAACAGAACGGCTACCCATGGTTTTAGCTTCTAGGAGCGTATTTTCCAAAAGCACCTTTGCCTGGGGGCTAAAGCGAAGCCCTACTTCTTGTTCAGTATTTTTTGTGCTTTGCTGCAACACTTCCAGCCCGTTCGCTGTTATGGATTTTGCTATTCTGTTGTGCAGGGCCGCTAAATCGATAGACATGTTATCGAGGGCTTTAACGGCCACTCCGTTGCCTTCTCGTATTAAGGCCATAAGAAAATGCTCAGACCCCACATAGTCGCTTCTCGTAGCTTCTGCCTCTTTTCTAGCTATATTTAGTACGCTTCTAAATCTATTTGTATAACCGTAATTCATAGATGGGGGTAAATATAGTAAACGCTGATTACTATATTACGCAACTGGAGACAAAATGAATAAACCCCAATCTGTTCCTCATATTCTAGCGATAATATTAGCCACGTTGCTAATTGGAGTTCAGGCAGTAAACGCTCGAGTTCTTGCTGTTCTTGAAATAAGCCCTAGCAGCGAAGATACAGACCTAACGATTCCCGAATTTCGCCACCTAACAGACGAGCTGCGAGCAAAAGCAAGAGCAACCTTGCCAAGAGGCTACTCTGTTTTAACGAGAGATAACATAATACAGCTAATACCGCAAGATGAGGCTCAAGCAGAATGCCTTGCTGAAAGCTGTGCTATTGATATTGGCAGAGCAATAGGCGCAGAGTATGTGACTCAAGGTTTTGTCGGCAAATTCCAGGGAATGCTAACCCTCACCGTGGAGCTTTACGAATCTATGAGCGGCAATATGCTTGGTAGTTTTGTAACTGAAAGTTACGATGCAAAAGGCTTGCTTGGCACAATAAGGGAAAAGGCACCTGAGTTATTCGCTGGAATTGTGCCACTAGAAAACATTAATGCCGCATCCAATTCTCAACTTTCACCTCTTACTTCCGCTCCTAAAAAAAATAACTCCTCATTCTTCGTAGCCCTCAGCTTTGATTTCCTAGGCGCAGCGGCTATTGGCTTTGGTGTTTATCAGCAAATTCAAGCAAATAAGCTTAACGATGACTATCGAAATATGGCTAAAGAACCGGCTGGCACTTATTCTGACAGCGATGTAGCTTCTGCTTTTAAAAGCGCTAATGATGCACGAAAAACTGGAAATATTGCACTTATAGCTGGAAGTATTTTATTAGCGACTGGTATAACAATACATATATGGTTTTAAACTACGGAGTTTAATATGAATAAAGCCAAGTTTTTTATTTTAGCAATCCTTTTAGCATTCCTTTCCTGCGCTGAGTTTGAGAAAGTAAACATTGTCACTCAAGAAGATCTTGAACGGCAGGGGCTTTTATCTTCGTCTTCATCGGTGCTTGTTTTGGCGAGCAGTAGCAGTAACGGCGAAGAGCCAAGCAGCAGTTCGTCTAGCGTTGAAAGCAGTAGCTCAGTCGCGAGCTCTCTTAGCTCTGCGGCTTCGTCTTCGAGCAACATGCCTAGCAGCAGTTCGGTCGCTCCCAGTAGCTCTTCTGAATCGCCTAGCTCGTCTAGCGTTGCTTTGAGCAGCAGCTCGGTCGCCAGTTCTAGTTCCGTGGCATCGTCTTCGAGCGTTGCCATATCATACGGTTCTTTGTATGATTTTCGTGATGACAAGACTTACAAGACCGTTGTGATCGGCACTCAGACTTGGATGGCAGAGAATTTGAATTACAACGCAATGGGCAGCAGGTGCTATGGCGACAATACAGGTAATGATAGTCAAAACAGATGCGCAACCTACGGCCGTCTTTACAATTGGAGTACGGCTATCAATACCGCAACAAGCTCAAACACTAATCCTAGCGATGTTCAGGGTGTCTGTCCCGAAGGCTGGCATTTGCCTAGCGATGCCGAATGGACTGCGCTGACGAATCATGCTGGCGGTGCTTCTGTTGCTGGAACCAAACTCAAGGCTAGTAGCGGCTGGAGCTCCAACACGGGCACAGGCGATTTCGGCTTTTCGGCCCTTCCGGGCGGTAGCGGCTTCGGCAGCAGCTTCGACAATGTCGGCAGCAG
>JAITFT010000076.1 GCA_031281155.1 Candidatus Fibrimonadaceae bacterium | reverse complement strand
GGACATAGGAATCCCTGTATTTTAAATCATATAATAAGTACCGCCCCCAGTCCTATAACCGATAATGTAGAAAATTGGAGAAACGCCGCATGAACGAAACAGTCCTCGCAGAAAGGGCAGGCTCGCCCACTCCCCACTCCCAAACATTGAGTTAACCTAGGATTTACTATGTTATTGAATAAAAATGAAAGACATCCGCAACATAGCTATTCTTGCGCATATAGATGCTGGCAAAACAACGCTTTCTGAGCGGATTTTATGGGCGGCGGGCAAAATTTTGCGGGCTGGCGATGTTGAAGATGGGCTTGCTACGATGGATTATTTGCCAGAAGAAAGAGAAAAAGGCATAACGATAGAGGCTGGCATTTCGCATTTTATGTGGCGCGGAATTTGGTGGAATTTAATAGATGCGCCAGGGCACATTGATTTTGGAATGGAAGCAGATACCGCTCTGGAAGCAGCAGATGGCGTGGTTTTGGTTATATCAGCAGTGGAAGGAATACAGCCGCAAACAGTCGCAGCTTGGGAAAAATTAAGATCGCTTAACAAGCCTTGCATTATATTTTTCAATAAAACCGATTTGCCAGACTCTCGCTTGGAAGAAAGTTTTTGGGAAATAGAAGAGCAATTTGGCATTAGCCCAGTGCTTTTAAACTGGCCAGTAAAAAATGAAGGCGTATGGGATGTTTTGAGCGGAACTTTTTTAAAACATAATTCCGCAGGCAAAGAAGATATTTTTGAATTTGCAGAAGAAAAAAGAGAAATGGAAAATTGCCAAAAAGAAGCTTGCGAAGCGGCCTCTTTGGCAGACGATAAAATTTTGGAAAAAATGCTAGCAAAACAAAAAATAGAAAGCGCCGAATTGTTGCTCGGTTTGCAAAAATTGTTCAGCAAAAAATCCCACATTCTATGCTACGCTGGTTCAGCAAAAAAAAATATTGGAATACGCTCGCTATTAAACGGGCTTTCCTTTTTTATTAAGCAGCAAATTCCAAATAGCAATGAACTAGGGCAAGTTATTCGTTACCGCTCCTTTATAGGAACTGGCGAAGTAGCAATTTTTAAAAGTTACAAAAATCTACAAAAAAACGAATTTCCAGAAGAATTGAGATTTTACCGTATCCATGCCCAAAATTTAAATGAAGTTTCGGAAATTTTCTGCGGAGATATTTATGCAGTTAAAGGAATGCCACATAAAAAAATCGCTGATTATACCCCGTTGCTGAAAATGAGAATCGAATGTTTAAAAGCTGAAGATTGGAAGCTTATAGATAAATCTTTAAAGACAATAGCACGCACAGACCATTCCATAAAAATAACAGAAATTCCAAGCGATGGCTCCTGGACTTTGCACGCAATGGGCGCTGTGCAGTTTGACTTTATTTTATCCAAATTAAAAAGAGAATTTCGTTGCGAGGTTAGAGCAGGCGAGCCAAGCGTGGAGTTTAGGGAAGTTCTATCTAGAAATTTAGATGCTATTGAAAATTTTTGCCAAATTGGAGATACAAAAGTGAGCATATCTCTTTCTGCAATTTGCGGAGAAGGAAAGGAACTTTTAGATGGGCTTTCGCAAGAAATAACAGATGCTTTAAACTCTGCCTTAAACGAATTTTGCGAAGCGGGAGTCTTGGGCAAAGGCTCTTTGCATAATGTTAAATTTATGTTGCATAAACTGGAAATCTCCGGAGAAATAAATCAGGCAGCGATAAAAAAAGCTTGCTTTGATGCGGCAAAAATGCTAATAACCCCAGATTCCGTGGAAATCCATGAGCCTTGGGTAAACTTAAATGTTCAATGCCCGGCGATTTTTACCGGCACAGTTGCAAGCGACCTGCTTTCACGAGGCGCAAAAATTCTAAACAGCGATGGTGACGGCAAAAAGCATCGCTTTTATGCAAATGCTCCTTTGAGCAAACTGGCATACTATACAACGGAGCTTCTTTCAATAACCAAAGGCGGCGGCAATTATGCTATGAAATTTGCGTGCGACGGCTCTTTGTTTTTCAAAATTAACTGTCCAAAAAAGTGTCTAGACACTGTCTAGACACTTTTTTGGACAGTTGAAAACGGCGAAATTTGCATGGAAATGGCGTTTTTGGGTAGGCACACTAATTGCTTTTACTATAGATACTTTAACATGAGGTTTATATGACTAAAAACAAAGGTAAAGGCGGCAATACATTTTTTGATGTGCTGACTTGCACCAACATTCAAGTTTATCCATTCAGGGAGACTTCTGGCAAAACCAAAGCCTTCGCACGGGTAACAATAAACGATCAGCTTCAACTGACCGGTTTAAGAGTAGTAGATGGCGTAAACGGATTTTTCGTTTCCTACCCCATTGATCCGCGCCACAAGGGCGAGGATTACCAGTCTGTTTACTACCCGTTGCACAAAGAGCTGCGCGAACATATAGAGCAATGCGTTCTGGAAAAATACCAAGAAATTATAGCGGCATAGTATCGTAGCATGTTTCAGCGAATAAAAAGCGCAGCTTTGCGTGGAATAGAAGCGATTCCTGTGGAGATAGAGGTTGATAGCAGCCCTGGACTCCCAGGATTTTCGCTTGTTGGTCTGCCAGATAACGCTGTGCGAGAAGCAAGGGAAAGAGTGGTTTCCGCAATGCGGAGCTACGGATTTATTGCGTGCTCAACTAAAATGACCGTCAATATGTCTCCTGCTGATTTGCGCAAGGAGGGGGCCGCTTTTGATTTGGGGCTTGCGATTGGAATGCTAGCCGCTACGAAACAAATTGTAGTTGCCAATTTGGAAAACTTTTTGTTTCTAGGCGAGCTTTCCCTAGATGGCCGTCTGCGCCCTGTGCGCGGTGTTTTGGCTGTTGCGGCTTATCTAGTTCGCAACGCCCCTCAAACTACGCTGGTTGTTCCTTATGAAAATGCAGAAGAAGCAACTTGCGTGGAAAGCCTGAAAGTTATAGTAGCAAAAACTTTGGAAGAATGTTTAAACGGGTTGCAGGAACCGGATTTGGCTTGTTGTTTTTATGGTGAATGTTCTCCGGTTTCTGCAACTCAAAATAATACGCCGGATTTTTCGCAGGTTTATGGAATGGCATCGGTTAAACGCGCTCTTGAAATTTCGGCTGCCGGCGCGCACAATTTTCTTTTGGTAGGCTCGCCAGGCTCGGGCAAAACACTGTGCGCCCGATGCCTGCCGGGCATTTTGCCCGAAATGCGAAAAAGCGAATCTTTGGAAAGCACAATAATACATTCGTGTGCAGGAATGTTCGATAATTACAGTGGCTTAATGAAAAGCCGGCCATTCAGGGCTCCGCACCATACTGCAACAACAGCTTCGCTGGTTGGCGGCATGAAACTGCGACCCGGCGAGGCAAGCCTCGCCCACAATGGTGTTCTGTTTTTGGACGAGCTGCCTGAGTTTCAGCGAATGGCTTTGGAGTGTTTGCGGCAGCCACTAGAGGAAGGTGTCGTTCGCTTGAACAGAGCAATGGGAAGCGTTAGCTTCCCGGCGAATTTCGTTTTTGGCGCAGCAATGAACCCTTGCCCCTGCGGCTATGCAATGGACTCTCGCAGAGATTGCCGTTGCTTGCCGGAGGCAATCAAACGCTACCGCAGCAGGGTCTCCGGACCCTTGCTAGATAGAATCGATTTGCAGGTATCGGTTCCTTCCGTGCCCCTAGATGAAAGCAGAATGGGCGGAACGGGAGAATCTTCAAAGGAAATTCAAAAGCGAGTTGAGGCAGCTTATGAGATCCAGCAGAGGCGGCTCCCCGACAGGAAAATTTTTCGCAACGGGCACCTAGATGGCAAGACTCTTAAAGATATTCTCCTTTGGAGCAATGAATCTGAAGATTTTGCCCTGAAAGCCGCCGAGAAATGGCGAATGAGCCACAGAGGCTACGATAGAATGCTAAAAGTATCCCGTACCATTGCAGATCTGCGATGCAGCGAAAAAGTAGAACGCTCAGACCTAGCAGAGGCGGTTCAGTACAGAGCTTTGGAGACTACGTGGATGGATTGATTTTTCTATATTTATTTCCCGTTGTTTTAGAGAAAAGAAATGGATTTTTTATGAACGATTGCTACAACGGAAAAAGCAAATTTATCTTTGTCACGGGCGGAGTTTTGTCTGGCTTGGGAAAGGGAGTCGCAGCCGCATCAATAGGTGCATTGCTCTCTCGTTTTCGTGTAATCCCGGTAAAATGCGATGGCTATTTAAACGTAGATTCCGGCACAATGAACCCCATTGAGCACGGCGAGGTTTTTATTTTAGACGATGGTGGCGAAGTCGATATGGATTTTGGCCATTATGAGCGTTTTTTAAATATAAACAGCAAAACCGAGTGGAGCCTAACAATGGGCAAGGTATTCTCTACCCTAAGGGAAAGAGAAAGAGAGGGTGTTTATGCAGGCTCAACAATACAATTCATTCCGCATGTGACTGATGTTATAAAAAGCCATCTTTTCCAAGTTGCAAGCAATGAGAAGGCAGATATTTTACTTGTTGAAATAGGCGGCACGGTAGGCGATTTGGAGAATGAATTTTACTTGGAAGCGGCACGTCAGCTTTTCCATATTGTTGGTTCAGATAATTGCCTTTTCGCTCATTTAACTTATATACCCATTCCAAGCGGCACCAACGAGCAAAAATCAAAGCCCACGCAAATGTCTGTGCGAGATTTAAACGAAAGAGGTATTTACCCAGACATAATAATAGGCCGCTGCAGCGAACTTTTAACTCCAAAAATCAAGGAAAAAGTGGCACTTTACGGCAATATTCCAAGCAAAAACGTGATATCGGGTTTGGATATGAAATCTATTTATGAAATCCCTCTTGGTTTTCAAGAAGAAGGAATTTTGGATATAATACTAAAAAAATTGAAAATAACAAGCGCTGGCCCTCCGCAAATGGATGACTGGAAAAGACTTGTGGAACTTAGCAGGTACAAAAAGACACGAAAAACGCTCAACATAGCTTTGTGTGGAAAATACACGCAACTGGAAGATTCCTACGCAAGTATCAGAGAGGCGATAAATCACGCTGCCATTCACTTGGATGTAACGTTTAAGCTAAAGATGGTAAACACAAATTTTCTTGACCTTGCAGATATTGATGCTGTTGTAGTGCCTGGTAGTTTTGGCAAACAGGGAGTGGAGGGCGGAATTCCCTTGATTCAAGCCGCCAGAGAAATGAAAATTCCTTTTTTAGGGATTCGCAACGGAATGCTGCTCGCTGTTGCTGAATTTGCTCGCCATAAATGCGCAATATCGCACACAGACACAACAGTTGAAACTAATTTAAGAAAAGGCGGGCACAATGTGCTGCTGAAAGAAGGCTCGCTCGCTGAAAAATTTTACAATGCATCGCAAATAAGGGAAAGATTTAGGCAACGCCATGAAATTAATCCTGAATATATCGGCAAAATGGAGGAAAACGGCATGGTGTTTTCTGGCTACGCCGCCGAAGAAGACCGTATGATGCAAGTTATGGAAATTCCGGAGCATCCTTTTTTCCTCGGTTGCCAATTCCAGCCCGAACTAACCTCAACACTGTTAAAACCATCACCCTTGTTTTACAATTTGCTCAAAGCAGCAGAGCAGAGGTTTGATGAACGCCGCTGAGAAGAAATTTTTATCTTTGGCTTTGTTTCTTTTTGCTCTTGGCGGAGCTTCACAGCTTGGATTTTTGAATAAGGTTTCGCCTTTGGAGAGCGTTTTTTTGCCCGTAAATCATGAGATTGTAAGCGATACCATTTCAGTTGCCGCCATTGCCGGCGATAGCATAGCGGTTGATAGCGAGGCGATTGAGGAGGAAAAAGAAGAAGTGAGAACAGCAGCAGTAAAAGCGGCAAGTAAGCAGAGAACAAAAAAGAGGGCACCGGCGTTTCCCATAAACATAAACACCGCCAGCAAAGACGATTTATGCTTTATCAAAGGCGTTGGCCCTTCTATTGCTCAAAGAATTATAGAGCACCGAGAGCAAAAAGGAGATTTTCGCACCGCCAGAGATTTGGAGAAGGTTCCAGGCATTGGAACTAAAAAAAGGCAGGCAATGGAAGAATTTGTGAGGTTTGAATGAAAGTTTTAATTTTAGTTTTAGCCCTCATTTCCCTCTCCTTCGCCGATGATAACAACTTTTTCGGGCCGATAGATGGAATTGCAGAGCGAATGGGGGCGGGTTCCAGGGAGCTTGCTAAGGGAAATGCGGCAGTTGCAGATTCGGCTGCTTTTGCTGCTGCATATTGGAATCCTGGAATGCTGGCGTTCAAGAGGGATTTATCGGTAATGCTTAATGCAGATTATCGTACTTTGAATGGAGCAGGCGGCTCCTTTGGCATTGATGGTGCCGCAGGCAATAGAATGGGAATTGGAATGGCAATTCTGTTCAGAGAAGCCGCAGATGTTATCTTCGAAGACGAAGACGGCAATAAAATAGGTCGCGCTTCGCCTTTATTTATAGTTGGCTATACCGGCTTGGGATATAGAGTTAGCAAAAAAGACGGTTTGGGTGTTTCGCTTTCCATTGCCCACGACAGGCTGAGCTTGAGCAAAGAACTGAACTTTGCCACTGAATATCAAAGCCCGCTTTCCTTTGATTTGGGTTGGTTTAGGTTTTGGAATGAAAAATGGCAGAGCGGTTTGCAAATTCGTAATTTAGGCTTTAACTCCAAACTTTCCGCTTGCTGGCGCAAAAACCCAAGCAGAGATAATTCTTACCCAAGCATAGAAACGCTTAGGCCAAAAACCTTTGAGGCAGGTTTAACCCACAGAAATTTGCTTTTAAATAAACCGGCTTCAGTATCGCTTTCAATTCTGAGCTACCAAGAAGCAGACACGCTCTTTGTTTTTGACCCCGATTGGCATGTATTCAAAGGCCGCTTTGGTTTTGAGTGGAGGGTTATTTCAAACGGTGATTTGCGTTTGGGAATAAACGGCAAAGACCCCGCCGTAGGCTGGGGGCATGCCATTAATATTGGCGATAAAACTCTTATGCTTGATTACGCCTTAAACCCGCTCTCGCTTTCGCTTAGAATGAAATTCTAAAGTAAACGCTGATTTATTCGCTGGGGTATAGGATATAGTGCGAAAGTCCGGTATAGGTTTAAAGCACCCATTCTCCTGCTCTATCAGAGCCTTTACGTTTAATTATTCCTTTGCGAACCAATTGAGCTAAATGGTGTTTTATGCTATATTGAGAGCAATTTAATAATTCGGCTAACTCACTACGTGTTATTTTAGGTTTAGATTTGATTGCTAACAAAATTTTATCTTGAATTTGAGTGGTTTCTGGGCGTGTTTCTGGGCGTGTCACTATCGCTTTAAATGCAGTAACCAAAGAAAAATCAAATGAAGCTTTTCCATTTCCATTTTCTTCCAATTCTTTCTGTACCCTATATACTCCACGGCTAAAACGATTTACATAACCTAAAACTTTCATTGCTTCCGCAATAAAAGGATTGCGATAATCACTTACGTTCGGAAAATTATCTTGGCTAACTTTCCCATATAATCCGCCAGAATTTTGCACTTCTATGCGATCATCATATTCATAAAATTGAACAGGAGCATTTGTTTCATAATCACGATGCATAACGGCATTCATTAGCAGTTCACGAGTAGCCCAATATGGATACTTAGAAACCGTTTCTTCCCTTAGAACGCTTACAGGAACAGGACGTTTTTGCGAAACGCTTGTTTCAATGAAGGTGTCTATTTTTGCCAATTCATAGCAGAGGTTTCCGCTAAATTTATGTTCGTTGATTATATCTCCTGCTTTGTCTTTTCCTTTGAAACGTACATACTGAACATAAGAACCAGGCAAATATCTTTCGGGATTTTTTCCGAACAAAATAATAGCTCCGTTAGTTGGGCAATTGTATCGTAAATCATAAATGCCCAATGTGGCAAGCAGTTCTTCTAAGGAGCGTTTATCTTCAGCAAGCATTTCCTCAGAAAATGCTTTTGGAAGGAATTCTTTTTTAATGTACGAAACATCTAAGTCGGCAATAGTTGTTCCCAAACAAGGCATCGCATCAAATGTATGTATATTTGAAAGCCGTCTTTCTGTCAAGATTTTTTCTTCTGCCATTGTTGCTAAGCTTTTCCGCGGCCCTACACGCACCCAAACACGTCCACGGTAGCGCACAGGAGGAAATTCAGATGGCTGAACCTCAACTACAAGCACATCTCCTTCTTTGAAATTAAATTTTTCGACTGTCATCGTTGGCTGAGGAAGAATATTGCCATCGGTGCGTATATTGCTAATTTGAAGCAATAGTTGTTCATCAACTTTTAGCCCAGATAATTTCCCATTGTCGTGCGCTCCAATAATCAAATAGCCATTCTTGCCACTTCCCGAAACGTCATTGGAAAATGCACAGATTGCTTGGCAAAACTTATCTGCATTTTTGGTTGAAACCGTTTGTTCAACGTGATAGCTTTCTGTGCCAGCTATAATGCTTTTGAGTTTATTTTTGGTGATCACGCTTCAAATATATAAAATCAAGCAGGCTCACCGCCCCGCCGCCAGCCTTCATGGCTTTGGCGGATTTGGTGAGACCTTGGCGCTTAGAATGAAATTCTAGCTACTAGCTTAAAGAATGCCTGTCATTATGAATACGAGCACAAACAAGGAAATTGTTTCTGCTATACCCATTACCATTAGGCCATTCGCAAATCCCTTGCCCGTTTCGCATACAGTATCTATAGCTGATGCGCAAATTACTGCTTGGAACCAGGAAGAAACCCCAATGCTAAGACCGCCAAATGCACCTGCGCCCAAGTAGGTGACCCAAGCTTCAGGGCTTTCTGCGACTTTACCAGCTATGGCATTCATAAGAATAAAGCCATAAATTGTTTGCGACAGCGGGCAGCCTACGAATACCATTATAGAAAAAATGGCACTTTTACCCTGCGCATATGCCTTTTTCCAAGCGCCTAAAGCCGCCGGACCCGTAAATCCCATACCTATTGAAGAGCCTACGGTAGAAAGACCTATAGCAGCTGCTGCTCCTACCAAGCCTAGTGAAGTCATTGTTTGTACATCCATATTTGTCCTCTTTGTTGAAGGTTAAATGCTCTTTTTGAACGGGGAATAAGCGTAACCGCCCCATTCCACGCCCATATTGCCTGAAAATTCCAAAGTATTCAATCTAACACCGTGCACCGCCACGCCCATAACTGCAAGAGCAATGTTAAGGGCGTGTACTAGCAATAAAATTAAAGCTGCACCCAATGTTCCAATAATGTTTATCTCAGACAGATCGCCTGCTAACCCGTTAAAGGCATTTGCCAGGCTGTAGCCTGCCATGCCGACTGCAAACAAGCGAATATAACTAATAACATCTACAAGGCTGCTGATTAAGTTCAAAGGAAGCATGCCAAGACTAAACCAATCTGCTCTAAGCGCCAAGCCCAGCACAATTAATACTACGCCTGCTATGCCTAAATAAAGAACCTGTTGCGGAAATTCATGCCTTAAAACCAAATTGCAAACTAAAAAGAACATCATCCAGGTTATGCAGAGCCAGCCGGCTTTTGTGATAACTCTTGGCTTTTCGCTTCTGTTTACCCAGGCATTCCAAATGTGAGCGATGGTTAAATGTATTAATGCAAGCACAAAGCAAATATACTGTACATTTTCATCGACACGAATCCAATCGGCTGTATTTCTCAAAAATTCCGGTGCCCAAGACGCTTTGCATATATCTATTGCGGCAACAATGCTGCTGTCTTTATTTAAGCCCAAATAGCCCGCATTCAAAATCCCCCAAAATACTGTGCAAGCGCTCATTATATATAGGAAATGGAATATATGGCGAGGTGCCTCTGTAAGCTTTTTTGAAGCAAAAAATGTTATGCCCAAAAACAATAGCCCATAGACTGCATCGCCCACAATCATGGCAAAGAAAATGCTGAAGAAGAGCAGAAACACAGAGCTTATGTCTACCTCTCTGTAGCCAGGGCTTATGCTCAGGGCATCGTAGAGGGTGTCCATTGGTTTTACAAATTTATGGTGTTTCAAAAGAGTGGGAACGGATTCGTCTGCGGTTGGCTCTTGAGAAATGATTCCCCAGCCATTTTTTGCCGCGAGTTCGCTGAGGGAAGCCAGTTTTTCTTTTGGGCAATAGCCTTGTATAAAGCAAACTCCGATTTCTGAGTGCATGCCAGCGCTGGCAGCTTTGAATGCTAATTCATCGGAAGCCTGCAGTACAAGCTTGCCAACATTTTTTCTTTTGCTTGCGTAGGCGGCTAATTTCTTTTCGCATTCGGCAATGGTTTTTTCTGCCTGTTCTTTATCTTTTTTCAATTCTTGAACAGACTTTAGGGGCAAGGCTATTTCGGTATAGGGCAAATTTATGTGGTCTTTGCTAAAAACTGCAAAAAACACTTCGCCTTTTGTTCTTTTAAATTCTTTAACAATAAAGTCTTTTGCTCCTTTATAGGCTTTTTCTTCGGCATGGTAAAGTTTTATGTGTACATCTCGTTTTAGGAGTTCTCTTATGATATGAGGGTCGAAGTCTCCGAATGGTTCAAGATATTTTAATTCTGCCGAGCTTGCAGTCAAAGCTTCTTCTGCTTCTTTTTTGCTTTGCAAAACCTCGCTTATTTTGGCTAGAAGGTCGTTTTCATCTACAGTTTCTGTTGTTGCCTTGGCAGGCAAGGCTTCTAGAACCCTTTGTGCTTGGGCAAATGCGGCTTTAGCTGCTGTTACTTGTTCGTTTTCTGGTGTTTGCAGAGGCAGAATATGCAATAAACCCCAGTTACGGAGGCTATCAAGCGTTTCTTCTTTGTTTGCGCTAAGTGCCGCGACTGTAATTCTGCTCATTGGGGTTATCATGAAGGGGAATATAGAAAATACTAGATTGTGTTGCTATGAAAAAACAATTATAAATTGCACTTCTCAATTGTGCAGGCCATTCGCTTTGTGCTTAACGATCAGCGAGGCATCAGAAACTTGTCTAAGCACAGATTTTCAATAAAATGTGGATTCAGCAAGCAATACGTATCGCTTATAGAAAGCGGCAGAAGAGTACCCCGACTTGAATTCCTGTTCGGTTTTGCTTATGGTTTGGATATGAGCATTAAAGATTTTATGCTTTTGATTACCGATAAAATCGCTTATTACGAAGAGCTATACGAAAAACGCGCAAGCAATAAGTAAAAGTTCTTAGCAGATCTGCCATCACAGGCTTTCCTTTGAAACAGGAAAGCCAGAGGATTGCCATTGCAAATTTTTCTATAATTTCCCCATGATCCTTGCACTTATAGGTCTTGACGAATTTGCGAAAGACGAAAGAATAGCCAAGTTTTGGGAAGGGCTACCAAGCTCGCAGCGCAAGGTATTTTTTGCATCGGAATATTTAAGAGAAGGCTCGCTTACCGCAGAAATTGCGAAGGCTTTGGCAGCATCTTTTTTTGAACCAGCAGCCAACGTTCTGGTGCGCCATTGCGAGCTTATGCTAGCAGATGAACAGAAGCGCCTAGCAAGCCTTATGGGCGGCGGAATACAAGGAAATTTGGTTTTGGACTTTTCCGAATTAGATAAAAGAAGCAGCCTGTACAAGCTCCTCGACAAATCAAAAGCAGTGGAATTTTTTGAACCTCCCAAATACACAAACGACGTTCAAAAATGGCTTGAGAGCCATGTGCAGAAACATTTTGAAAAAAGAATAAACCAGCAGGCCGCGCTATACATAGCAGATGCCATCGGTGCCGACACCAAGCGAATTCATAACGAAATTAAAAAAATTTTCCTTTACGACCCAAACATTCAAGAAATAAATATGCAGCATTGCGCTCTGTTTATAAAACAAGACCGAGACGTGCCGGCCTACGAATTGCAGGAACTTTTTGGCTTTCGCAATATCAAAGCCTTCTTGCCAAGGTTTCGCAGAATTTTGGCAGAAGAAGGCGATGGAGCTTTTATGCCTGTAGTGGGAGCCCTAAGAAACCATGCTCTGACTTTGCTTCACATACAGGCTATGCGAGCAAAAAATCTTCCTGATTATGAAATAGCCCAAAAGATTCTGCCACCCAACAGAACTTTCACCTACCAAAGAAATCGCCTGCCTGCACAAAGTGCCTGCTGGGGGCAAAATGCGCTGCAAAAGGTAATTTTACGCCTAGACGAACTGTCTTATGGCAAAAAAACAGGCTTTTATGAAGATTTACCCTCTTTTGAACTGGCTATTTGCAATCTTTTTCTATAAAAAGTTACTCTTTTCATTTTTTTTATATATTTTACCTAAGCAATGGGAGTCCAGAAAGTCTTAGGCGTAGAAATAGGCCAAAATGAATTGAAGGTCGCTTTGGTAGAACCAAAGCGCTCTAAAATTATTAAAATAGATACAATTCCCACATCCGGCAACTCAATGCTTGATCCTACAATTTACGCCTCGGTCGTTAGCTCTTGGATTAGCAGCAAGGTATTGCCGAAAGTAGAACTGGTAGCGGTGGCTTTCCCAGCCAACAATTGCATATTGCGTTCAATAGTCATTCCAAAAGAAGCTGAAGATGCCGAGAGCTATGTCGATTGGGAATTTGCCTCAGCCATAAACTCCAGTTTAAGTAATTACAAACTAGATACCTTCTTTTTCCCAAACCAAAAGAAAGCCGAGCGCGCCGTTGTTAGTGGCCTGCGCAGGGACATTGTAGATTCCTTTTGCTCCGAAGAATTGGAGAAAAGCGGTTTTATGCCAAGCAACCTTATGGTGGATACATTCGCCTTGTTTAATCTCTTGGAATGCTCAGAAGGTCTAAGAGGCATGAAATGCGTTTTGAAGGCAGATGAAAAATTCGTATCGGCATTTTGGGCAGACGAAAAAGGCCCCTTGGCTCTTAGGGTTTTGCCAGCAGATTGTATTTCTAAAAAAGCAATTTTAAATATTTTGGAAAGCGGCTTTAGTGAGTTTCCAAAAATGAAAAGAGTAGTTAAGCTTTGCGGAGAGCTTACTGCTAACGCAGAATTTACCGCAGAACTTATAGCTTCTGCAAAGAATTTGAGAGAAACTTTGGAAATTTCGCCATGGAGCACCATCTCCAAATTTTCCCTAGAAAAGGGCGAAGAATTTTCTAAATTGCCGCAGTGCTTAGGTGCTGTTGGCGTAACCTTGAGCTGTGTGTAAAGAATAGGAGTTTTTGCATGATAAAATCAAAAATGATGTCGCCCAAGTCTTCCAAACCACGGGGCCTCGATATAAGGGTTAAGTCTGGAAGCAAAGATGGTACCTCGAACAAAGGGGGAAAAGGAAAAGCCTTAAACAGCCTGTTCTACATATTCGTAGCGGCTGTGGCAATTCTGGTATGCTTGGAATTTTTCGGCCCACCGGGCCTTTTGCGCAATATAGTGCCGCGACCAGTGGCTGAAATGCTGGGGCTAAGCGAAGCGAGTTCTGCGATAGCAACCGCGCAAACATCGCGCGAAGCTGCCTCGCCAAGGCTAACAGCTCAGGCAAGAAGCGACGACCCGTCCATTCCCATCAATAGCTCTGTAGAAGAGGTTGTTAAAACCGTGCGCCCTGAAATTTTCTTCAGAAACAAAATCGCAAGCGAGTACAACGAACAGCCTATCAGCAACCGCACCGCTTACCAAAAGCAAGCTTTCCACGTAATGCTCAGCACATTCTACAACGCTACACCCGATGGCATAGGCTACCTAGACCTCGCATACCAAGCTCCCAACTTTTTCTTTGCTCGCGCTATAGCCCTAGATTCCCGCACTCGTACCACTTACATGGATAACTTGAAATCTCGCGTTGTCGATTTGGCTATGACCGATTCTGTTACTGGCAGAGATGGCAATGTTGAATTCACCGTATTTGGCGGCGTTCAGAGACCCAACTTTGAAGAATTAAAGCCAGTATCGCTGGTACAGCCATCAAAAATTAATTCTGAAATTATTGCCTTGCGCAATTTAGCTGCGCTTAATCAAGTGCGTCTCACTGGGCTCGAAAAACCTGTTGAAGAGAAAATCGGAAGCTATCGCAGAATAGTTTTAAATACCAGCACCGATGCAGATTACCCGGCTCTCTTGAATTTTGCTTATGCTTTGCAAAAATCAGATATTGCTTTTGGAGTTCAGCGTTTCCTCTCTCGCCCCGCTGGTCCCGAAAAAATGCAATCTGCTTTAGAATTTGTGTTATACGCTTCGGCAAAATAAATTACGAATGGGAAGACGGCACGAGCGATGATCTGACGCTGAATTGGTCGATAACCAAGGGTGCGGGCGAATCGGCTCCCGATTATACTGCTCCTACGCTTTTGAAAGCGGAGAAGCGCAAAGCAGCAACTCAAGCGAAGCAGCTCAAGCGAAGGAAGCACGCACATCCTGCTGTCGTACGGACGCGATTTATCGCATCCATCCTCTGCCCCTGCATTATATTATGATCTCAAAGGCACTCCGCTCAGCACCACCAAACCCACCGCTCCGGGCGTATATCTCGAAAAACACGGCAAACACGTGAGGAAAATAGCGGTGCGCTAATTACTATATTAAAGTATGAAAAAAATTCTTTTAACCGCAACAATACTTGCCGCCATTATTATAACTGGCTGCAAAACAGAGAAAGAGCACGATAGCAGCAGCTGTACGAAAGAAGACCACGATCATCCAGTTCCTGAGCAGGAAAGCTTCAAAGTTCCGTAGAGAGCGCAGGCTCCGGTGGAGGTTCTGGCGGAGGCTCAACGCTTTTTTGCTCTTTGGTTTCGCGTTCTTTTCTCTGTTGGTACTGACGGCTTTTTTGAGTGCTGGCTAGAGGTTCTCCTGCCATAACCTTGTCTATTTCTTCTCTGTTCAAAACTTCGTGCTCAAAAAGGGCCTCGCTTATTGCATCTAGTTTTGAGCGATTTTCTGCCAGCATTTCGTTCACTCTGCCTACTTGAATTTGAATAATTCTGTTTACGGCATCGTCTATCATTTCGGCGGTTTTTTCGCTCATCTCTTTTGGTTTGCTGATTTCTCTGCCAAGGAATATTTCATCGTTGTTTTTGCTGTATGCTATTGGACCCAGCTTTTCGCAAAAACCCCATTCGGCTACCATTTTTCTGGCTAATTCGCTGGCTCTGGAAATATCGTTTGCCGCCCCTGTTGTTTGTTTGTTAAACACGAGAATTTGCGCAAGCCTGCCTGCCATTAAAATTGCGATTTGGTCTTCGGCGGCTTCCTTGCTCATTGAAACCTTGTCGTTTTCCGGGAGCGAAAGAGTTACGCCAAGAGCGCGACCTCGCGGAATTATGGTTAGTTTGTGAAGAGGATCTGCGTTTTTGCAAAGCAGGTTTATCAACGCATGGCCAGCCTCGTGGTAAGCTACCATCTTTTTGTCTTCTTCGCTCATCAAAAGCGATTTTCGTTCGGCACCCATCCAAAGCTTGTCTCTCGCCTCTTCAAAATCAAGCTGAGTAACCGTTGGGTTGCCAAAGCGGGCCGCCATTAAAGCTGCCTCATTCACCAAATTTTCCAAGTCTGCTCCAGCAAGACCCGGCGTTCCTTTCGCTACATCTTTTACATTGACTTCTTTATCGAGCGGCACTTTGCGTTTTTCTAAATGCACTCTTAAAATTGCCTCGCGACCTACCAAATCTGGAAGGCCCACAACAACCTGCCTGTCAAAACGCCCCGGGCGAAGCAGTGCTTTGTCTAGGACATCGGGGCGGTTCGTTGCCGCCACCAAAATAACGCCCTCGTTTGGAGCAAAGCCATCCATTTCAACGAGCAACTGGTTCAAAGTTTGCTCACGCTCATCGTGGCCGCCGCCAAGCCCAGCGCCACGCTGCCTGCCTACTGCGTCAATTTCGTCTATAAA
>JAITFT010000065.1 GCA_031281155.1 Candidatus Fibrimonadaceae bacterium | reverse complement strand
GCATTGGAATTGGATTTTCAGAGCCGTGGTTCCGCGATACACCAACCAGAGTGGGAATGTCTGCAAATTACTCTTGGTGGAAAGGCCATTGGACCCCTTACGATATAACACGCTATGGCGGCAGCGTTTATGTTGGGCGCAGATTAACCTGGCCAGATGACTATTTTTACGCTCAAATCGGCATAAGCTGGCAAAGAAACGAGCAAGGGCCAAACACTCCGAACAGCCTTGTGCTTTACACAGGAAACGAAGCATCTCTCGATTTTGTTATAATAAGAGACGATAAAAATTTACCCATTTTCCCAACTGAAGGTTCACGGTATGTGCTCTCGGTTTCACGAGCCTTTCCTGTTACTCCCATTGGTGATTTCGATTTTTGGCAGACCGATCTTAGCATAAAATGGTGGTTCCCGGTATATTCCAATAATTGGGCTTTGGGCATAACAAATGAATTTGGCATGATAACAGGAGATGCTTTGCAATACCGCACTCTCTATCAAATGGGTGGTGCACTTGGCTACAAAGGGCTTATGCGTGGCTATAGGGCAGGCTCAATTGGCGCATTCAGAGTTGGCCGCAGCTATCAGTATTTTGGAGCGGAATTAGCATGGCATCTTGCGCCAAACCGCTTTATTCTCCTGCCGCTCTTCTTCGATGCAGGAAACGTTTTTGGCGGTCATTATTCATTAGACGATGAAGGAAACAGCCGTGTAGTTAGCAAAGATATTGGCTCTCCATTCAACGAATGGGATATTTCATCGCTTAAACGAGATTTTGGTTTTGGTTTCCGTGTTATAGTCCCAATGCTCGGCATTATTGGCTTTGACTTTGCGTGGCCTCTCGACCCAGGTGAAGTTGGCGGCTTCGATGCCCCCGGCATTGGAGCAATGGAGTTTAACTTTATAATAAGCCAGGGATTTTAAGCAAATGAAAATAGCGGTTATTGGTGGTGCTGGTTATATAGGTTCGCATGTTGTTTGTGAACTTTTGGATTTTGGTCACGAGGTTTTTGTTTACGATAATTTGAGCAGCGGGCTTAGGCAAAATTTATTCAAAGAAGCAAGTTTTATGCATGGCGATATTTTGGATATTCCTAAACTGAATGAATTTTTTGAAGAATTCAAACCAGAAGGTATTGTGCATTTAGCGGCACTCAAAGCCGCCGGCGAATCAATGCTGCTCCCGGAAAAATACAGCACGCACAATATAACAGGCTCTTTGAATATTTTGAATGCAGCGTCAAAGCATGGAGTTAAACACATAGTGTTCTCAAGTTCTGCCGCTGTATATGGCAGCCCTAAATACTTGCCGATGGACGAAAAGCACCCAACAGAACCGGAAAACTATTATGGTTACACAAAGCTTGCCATTGAGCAATATTTGGAGTGGTATAAAAAACTAAAGAATATAAATTACGCCTCGCTCCGCTACTTCAACGCAGCAGGCTACGATACCAAAGGCAGAGTAAGCGGCTTGGAGCAAAATCCAGCGAACTTAATTCCAATTGTTATGGAAGCGGCAATAGGCAAAAGGGCCTTTGTTAGCGTATTTGGAAACGATTACGAAACCCCAGACGGCACAGGCGTTAGAGATTATATTCACGTAAGCGATCTCGCCCGTGCACACAGAATGGCTTTTGATAAGTTGCAAAAAGATGGCGAAAGTTTTATTGTGAATTTGGGAGTTAATAGCGGAAGCAGCGTTTTGGAAGTTATTGAGGCAACACAGCGTATTTCCGGCAAAAAAGTAAATTATCAAATAACAGACAGGCGAGCAGGAGACACCGCTACTGTTTTAGCAAACCCCGCTTATGCAAAAGATTTTTTAAACTGGCAGGCGGAGTGCTCAGATTTAAACACCCTTCTTTCCACTACTTGGCAGGCGTATCTTAAAAATTTTGTACCTTACACGCCATGTTCAAAATAGGCATAGGTTTTGATGTTCACCGCTTTGCAGAAGGGCGCAGGTGCGTTATTGGCGGCGTGGATATTCCGCATTCAAAAGGGCTTTTGGGGCATAGCGATGCCGATGTATTAACCCATGCTATATGCGATGCCTTGCTTGGGGCGGCAGGTCTTGGCGATATTGGAACCCATTTTCCAGATAATAACCCTAAATTCAAAGATATAAACAGCCAAGTGCTTTTAGGGCAGGTCAAAGAGGAAATAACAAAAGAAGGCTTTAAAATTGAAAATATAGATAGCATTGTAATGGCAGAAAAACCAAAAATAAATCCACACCGGGCAGAAATGAAAACCACCCTTTCCAAAACGCTAGAAATAGAAGAAGCAAAAATCGGCATAAAAGCCACAACCACGGAAAAACTCGGCTTTGTAGGCAGAGAAGAAGGAATTGCTGCACAGGCAGTGGCGTTGTTGAGCAAAGTCTTTGTTTTGCTGTTTTTTGTTTCAATACACGCACTAGCGGTAAACCCAGATTCTTTGCTCAAATGCTCTGCTAAATATTTTGGCGACAAACACGAATTCAAATTCGATTTTCAAATGCTTTCGCGGTCTTCCGGCACAGGCGGAGAAACTCAAAGGCGCGGAACCCTGATAACAGGCGGCAAAGACCGCTTTACTCTAACCATGCCCGATATGCAAATTTATAGCGATGGCACCAATCTGTGGCAATACAACCCCCTGCAAAAGCAAGTGCTTATAAAACTTCTCTCCGACTTAGAAAATAAATTATACCCCAGCGAAGTACTTTTCAGATATTTAGGAACCACCGCAATTAGCGTAAAACCTGAGCTATGGAAAGGCAGCATGGTTCACGCCTTAACCCTTGACCCCAGCAAGTACAAAGACCAATTCAAAGCAATGGAAGTTTGGCTCTCTCCAAAAGACTGCAGCCCGCTTCGCTTATATACCATAGACAACATAGGCAACGATACATGGTATTCCATAGAGAATTTAAGCAAAGGCAGCTTCCCGGAAAGCACTTTCAAATTTAAAGCCCCGGCAGGAACAGATGAAATTGATATGCGATGAAAATTGGTTGAAAAACAATCCCTATCCTGGGCGCGGAATAGTTATGGGTTTCGGGCCTGCTGGTGAGCGAGTTCAAATTTATTGGATTATGGGCAGGAGCGAAAACAGCAAAAATCGAATTTTCGTTCAAAATAAAGATGGTTCCGTTAGCACAAAAGCTTTTGATGAAAAAAAAGTGACAGATCCAAGCCTCATAATATACAACCTGCTTAAAAACGTAAACGGCACGCACATAATAAGCAACGGTGACCAAACCGATACCATTGCCGAATTTTTGGCAAAAGGCAAAAGTTTTGAAGAGGCTCTTAAAACCCGAACCTACGAACCAGATGCCCCCAACTACACCCCAAGAATATCGGGCGTTTTTTACCCCAATGGCTCTTATGCCCTCTCCATTCTAAAAGCGAGCAGCAAAGAAAATCCCAAGCGAGAATCCATTTTTGCAGAAAAAGAATGTGGCGAAGCAAATATCGGCGAAATGCTAACCACCTACGAAGGCGAAGAAGATCCTCTTGTCTCTTTTATCGGTTTGCCAAAAAAAATGCCTATAAAAAATACCGCTCAAGAAACCTTGGAATTTTACTGGAATATGCTAAACCCAAAATACCGAGTTTCTATTTTGGTGAATTGGATTGAAAATGAGAAAAATGAGGTATTTATAAAAAATGAACACACAAAATGCTGTTGAATATTTAAGCGAAATTGCAAAAAAGAGCGATGCCGAGCAATTCGATATTTTGGCGGGAAGCTCCAATTCGAGCGGGGTTTCTATTTACAACGGGGCTTTGCAAAACACGGAAATTTCCAATTCTTGCGGCATTGGAATCAGAGTTTTTAAAAATCAAAAGCCTGGCTATGCGTCAACGGAAAAATTTTCGAAAGAATCGCTGGCTCAAACGCTGGCAGATGCACTTTCAAACAGCGAATGGACAGAGCCAATAAATGCGGAATTGCCAAGCCCTGTGCCTTTGAGCAACTCGCTCAATACCTATAACCCTGATTTGGAAAACATAAAAATAAACCACCTATTATCAACTTGCCTAGACATTGAAAAGCGAGTTTTATCGCAGAGCGAAATAAAAAACGTTCCAGATTTAGGAGCGGAAATTTCTGATTCCAGCACTATTTTTGCCAATAGCAAAGGCGTATTTTTCGAAGATTACAGAAATAGTTTTGGCATTGGCTGCGGAGCAGTCGCAGAGAGAAATGGCATTGTTAAAATGGGTTGGTATAGCAAGGCTGGCAGAGATTTTAAAGAACTTTCCGTTGAGCATTTTTCTGAAAAAGTTGTTAAAAGAGCACGTGAGCTTTTATCGCCCAAGCCAATTAAAGGCGCAAAAATGCCTGTTGTTTTTTCAAAAAGAATTTCCGGAAGCATTTTATCAATGTACTTCTCTTCTTTTTATGCTGAAAATGCGCAGAAAGGTTTGTCTAGGTTAAAAGGCAAAATAGGCGAGAGCATAGCGAGCAAAGATTTTTCACTATTGAGCGACCCTCTGAACCCGGCTTTGCCAGGCTCTATTTTGATGGATGGCGAGGGAATTCCAACCGCTGTGCTTAGCGTTGTTGAGCAAGGTTGTTTTAAGAGTTTTTTATATAATATTGAATCTGCTTCAAAGGAAAATCGCAAAAGCACGGGCAATGGAGTTAGGGGTTTCGCTGGCAAAGCCGGCACTTCTTTTTTCAATACTGTTGTTCCTTTGGGAAAAAATTCCACAGAAGAACTTTTAGCAATGTTCCCAAGCTGTTTATTGATAAATCATTTAGAAGGGGGCTCTGGCTGCAATCCTGTTAGCGGTGAAATAAGCATTGGCGCGCAGGGCTTTTGGTGCGAGAACGGCGTTCAGGCACACGCTGTGGATAACATTACTCTTTCTGCCAACTTTTTCGACCTGCTAAAAAACATAGCTGGCATTGGCAATGAGTATGGCGAAGCGTTTTCAAGCGTGCAGATACCGAGTTTCGCTGTTAGCGAAATAGCGGTATCTGCTTGATTTGCGTTCCGTGTTTTTCTATATATACGCCAGGGGCGGTGGGTTTTTGGGTGCCAAGCGGGGTGCCTTTGAGGTCGTAGTAGAGCGGAGGGGGACGCGATGAATCGCGTCCGTACAGCGGCTGCTGCGGCTGGATTATGGGTGTGGCTTGGCAGGATGCTGTGGATGTGCCGCCTATTTCTTGGCAGGAGGCTAATAGCATTCCCGTTATGCAGAAGCTGTCTATTAGGCAGGAGGTCGTTAGAGCGGCGCAGTCGTCTACGGCGGTGCCTTGTATTAGGGCGCATACTTCGGGGCTTAGCTCGGTGCAGTGGTTTTCGCGCTGGCAGGGCTTTGCGGTGCTTCGGTCGTCGTAGACAGCTTCTATTATGGTGATTTGGTTGGAGTTTAGGAGGTAGTTGTCTGCAGTTATGCTTCCGGAGCTGATGACGGCGGTGGCTTTTTGGGTGGTTTCGGTGCGGCGGGAGAGGAGCATGGGGGAGCGAGCGGCTTGCGGAGAGGACGCGATAAATCGCGCCCTTACGGCGGGAGCTTCATACTCTAGCGATATGCTTGGCTCGCCTTCTAGGGAGTTTTCTGCGTTGTCGCTTTCGCCTTGGGTGTTGGTGGCGAAGCCTTCGTAGAATATTAGGCTGTGGAGTAGCTTGGAGAGGGAGGCGGAGTCTGCGAAGATTTCTGCGGAGACCCAGAGCGTGTCTTTGGCGGCGTTGCTTTCGAATTCGGAGAAGGTTTCGGCTATGTAGGGTTTTAGGGGGCGGCGGTTTATTTTGTAGTCGAAGGCCGGGGTGAGCAGATTGTAGTTGGAGGCGTTTATGGCATCGGAAATTATTTGCGCATAGGCTACGTATTCACCGGCATTGGAGGTGATAGGCATTGAAACGCCTCCCCGCTGGCCTTTTGTGATTATCAAGTATGGGATGACTGCCGGGTCTTCCACGCTTCCTTGCGGGTATTGCTCCATTTTGTTGTATTCAAATTCGCTTTGGCTGCCCCAGTTGACTTGGAGGGGTTTTGGGGATATTGCGTAGGGGCATGTGTGATTTTTTAGCATTACGCCGGTGGCAGACGGCGGCAGGGCTGCCGTTGCTGTGTAGTTGCCGGCGTTTATTCCCGCTCCGCTCAGAGACAGGGCATAGCCTGTTGCGGAAGGCTGGGGGCTTTGCATTGCTCCGTTGTAGGTGAATGCGGTATCGCAGCTTGGAGTCCAAACAACATCCACAAAGGTGGCATCGCCAGAATGTATGGTGAATGCGTTGGTTGCTATGCATTGGTTGTAGTTCGTGGCTTCGAATGTAGCTGTTATCATATACGTGCCCGCATTTGCCGGTATGTTTGCGTTGGAGTAGTTGTTTCCTATTCCTTGATAAAAATAAGTTACGTTTTCTGTGCCGTTGCTTGCAGATACGGGCACAGGAGCAGATGGGTCTCCGCTTGCGATGAAATCTTCCATTGTTACCGAGCAGGCACCATCAATTCTTTGTATTGTAAATTCTCTTGAAATGGTGCCTGAGTGATTGCCGATTCCGGTTACTTCAACCCTGCCCGTTCCGGCGTTGATGTTGTTGATGTAGCTGATTGTGTAGTCTATGCCTTCGGTTAAAAGCCCTTCTTCTGCGTGGGTTACTGTTACGCTTGGCTTGTGTTCTGTGCTGTTGTAAGAGACTGGGTCTATTTCGGAGATTGTAGCAGAGCTTGCGGTAAGCGTGCCGATTATTGCGAAATTTATTATTCTTTGGTTTCCTTCGTAAACTCCTTGGCCTGTGATGTTTTTTTTGCTTTGGGACATAAGACAAGCGATAGGTAACTCTTTATTGTCTGGGATATGGGAAATGAATTTTCTCATTTTTGGCTTTTTTCGTTGCATTTCACTATAAAATCTTGTCCCATGTCCCAAAGCAAAAAAATTAGGGTTAATCTTATTTTCTATATTCATTTTATATTAAACCTACAACTGAAAGGAATTTAAAATGAAGAAGGTTAGCTCAGTTCTCGTAGTGGCAAGCTTTGCATTTGCTTTGGTGTTTATTTTTTCTTGTGGAGAGCTTGGCAGTGGTGATGACGGTAACCCTGCAATTTCCAGTAGCAGTGGCTATGTTCCTCCCATAGTTTCAAGCAGCAGTGAATATTATGATGATCCTACGGGATGCCTTTATGATAGAATAGAATATAACCCATTGGAATATAGTTGTTGCGCTCCTCCCCTCCCAAGTAATCTTGGCCAGGAATTGCCTAATTGTTGTAATTCTGATAAAATATTCAGTCTAGCAAACCAAAGCTGCCGAGCTTTTGTTATATTTACCCAATGCGGAACAGGAGAACACCACAATCCAACAACGCAATTCTGCATTGGAAACGACGTTTTGCAGCTATGTGGCGGCAAAGAGTACAACCCTGAAGATCAAAGATGCCAAAATAATATTGTTGAAACAAAATGCGGAATGGATGGCTGGTACAACTCCGTAACGCAATTCTGCATAGGAAACAATGTTTTGGATAAATGCGGTGGAACTATCTATTTAGATGGCAAGTTCGTTTTTGTCGGCGAAGAGTATAATCCCGAAAACCAAAGATGTCGAAACAGAATTATAGAAACACAATGTGAAGATGATAGATGGTATAACTCTGCAACGCATTTTTGTCATACTGATAATAAGGTTTACTACAAATGTGGAACTTATAATCCAGAAACGCACTATTGCAAGAATGGAACAACGCCAACGCAATATGGATATATTACATATGGTGATCAAACATACAAAACCATTATAATAGGTAGTCAGACTTGGATGGCAGAGAACTTGAACTACAACGGAGCATGCTATGGCAACTCTGAAAGCAACTGTGATATCTACGGTGGACTTTACCGTTGGGAAACAGCGATTAATGTTTGCCCAAGTGGTTGGCATTTGCCAAGTGATGAGGAGTGGAATATTCTTGCAAAGTTTGTTGACCCTGCTTGGACTTCATACGTTCTTGGTAATGTTGCAGGAACAAGATTGAAATCTGCAAGTGGTTGGAATGATAGCAACGGAAAATCCGGCAATGGTATGGATGAATTCGGATTTACTGCGTTACCAGGAGGAAGACGCGTGGGTAATAGCTACGAGTATGTTGGCTACTATGGTTATTGGTGGAGTGCTACTGAAATTACTGCCAGCAGTAGAGTTTACTTCCACACAATGGGCTATTACAACGAGTACGTCTCTAGGAGTAATGGCGGTTCTGGTGACTTGTTTTCTGTTCGCTGTATTCAGAATTAGCCGGTAAGCATTGCCCAAAATAAAGTTTAGCAAAAACACTGGTACCGAGCCCTTGGGGCCAAAGATATTTAGGCAGTTTCAGGTGGTCTCAATACGGCAAGGATTGGCTTGCTTCTTTTGTTATCCACTTTTTCAATTCTAATAAATCCGCTCTCAAACTATGTAGAGTTTCTATTTTTCTTGCCTCCTTGTGATGCCGACGTTCCTCATACATAGTCGATCCTTATAAACCCCTTTTAAGCAGCAACAGGCATTAAATTCTGCGGTAAAAAGTGCTGGTAAATAAAGCGCAAGAATTTCTTCTTGAGCTTTTCCATCATCTTCTTCAAGTTCCAAGCGCATGCCGACATCAATGCATTGATTTCAACTCCGGCTTTGCCGCCAAGATTGAGGCTGCCGCTCCGCCTTGAGCGTTATACCAAACTGCCGTCCCAAGCCTGGGCTAAGAGGAGGGCGGGGAATAAGAGGAGGAAGAGGGTGTTTTTCATGTGAAGCTCCGTTGTTTATTGTCTGAACCCCGATACCCCCGATTATCCGATTTACCAGATTGTGCATATTCATTAGCACAGCTAATAATTCTGCGATAAAGCGTTTCATATTGCAAATCGGGAAAATCCTTAAATCGGGGCCATCGGGGTTCAGACAAGAGGGTGAAATTATGGTTGAGCGTTTGAATGCAGTTAACTTTAATGCAGTTAACCTACCAGCTAATTCAAAGATTCTACAGAGGCTCACTGGTTCGCCTCCTCGATTCTCCGCGAACTCGCCAGCTCGTTCGCTAGGGGGGGGGGGGGGGGCATTTTCAAAACGCCAACTATTTGGCTTGGCATAAGTGAGAGGGCCCGGGGTGGGGGGTCGCAAAGGGCGTTTTTGGATTTGTTTGTGCTAAGCTTTGG
>JAITFT010000021.1 GCA_031281155.1 Candidatus Fibrimonadaceae bacterium | reverse complement strand
TTCCCAATTCTCTCTCGCCAAGGAAAAATCTAATCCGTGCAAAAACCTATCTTTTTGGTTTTAGGTGGCTGTTCGATCAAATTATTCAAGGCATGGACAATTTGTCTTATTGTTTTATCATGCTCTGAAAATTTTCTGTCGCTGCTTTCGATATGAAGCATTAGAAGTTTGCGTAGTTCCGTAACTTGAGCATTTTTTTTACTTTGAGGAATTACATAGTGGCGCATTTTTACAAATACCCGCATAATTTGAATATTAATCCCTATTGCTTTACTGGAATTTAATACGCTTGAAAGCATTAAAATACCATGTTCAGTAAAAGCGTAAGGTTTGTATTTTCGGGTGTCTTTATTAAAGATCACAAATTGTGATCTTTGATTTTTCCATTCTTCTTCAGTTAATTGGAACATAAAATCAGGCGGAAAGCGGTCTATATTACGTTTTACAGCCTGATTGAGCGATCTTAATTCAACCCCGTACAGGGCAGCAAGGTCGCTATCTAACATTACCTTTTGCCCTCGGGTTTCGTGAATCATGTTTTGAATTTGCGCTAATTCTTTTGCCATTAAAATACAATAAACGAGGGATGAAAAAACAACAAGAGGGTACAAAAAAACCCGCAAGCTTCCACCCACGGGCTTTACTCGCAATTCTTTCTCGCAGAGATCGCCAAGTTGCCAAGCCCGCAAAGAAAGAAGGCTCAAACTTCAGTTCGCACTGTCCACTTACAAAGCCAATTGCCGCTTTATTGCCCTTTTACCAGTATTTTGATAAAGTGTGTTTGTAATGAAAAATGAACTGATAAAAATCCAAAAAATGATATATGAGATTCGCGGGCGTAAGGTTATGCTCGACAGTGATCTTGCGGTATTATATCAAGTTGAAACTAAAAATCTTAACAGGACGGTAAGGAGAAATATAAAACGTTTTCCGTCTGATTTTATGTTCCAACTTTCCAACGATGAATGGGAGATTTTGCGGTGCCAAATTGGCACCGCAAAAATGGTTGAAAAAATACGATATAATCCTTACGTGTTTACGGAACAAGGTATCGCGATGCTTTCTGGACTTTTGAATAGTGATATTGCTATTACCGTTAATATTCAAATAATGCGTACTTTTGTAAAATTACGTTATTTTGCATTTTCTCAAACTGGCAATAATGAACAAATAACGGAACTACGCCGGTTGTTAATGCTTCATATCGAAAATACTGATAATAAACTTTCAGAACATGACGAAGCTATAAATCAGATTGTCAGAGTTCTAAACAACCTCATAGAAAAGCCCCCGAAGACTAAAAGAATTGGCTTTAACACATAAAATTAATCCGCAAACAAAAAACCCACGGGCTTTATCCCCAATTCTCTCTTGCCAAGGAAAATCTAATCCGTGCAAAAACCTATCTTTTTGGTTTTAGGTGGCTGTTCGATCAAATTATTCAAGGCATGGACAATTTGTCTTATTGTTTTATAAGGTTTGTATTTTCGGGTGTCTTTGCTAAAGATCACAAATTGTGATCTTTAAAAATTCCACTTGCCCTCGAATTTCGTGAATCATGTTTTAAATTTGCGCTAATGACAGGCGCTATGCACCGTCAATTCTTTGTAGTCGAAACAAAATAATTTATGTGATAAGATAAATTATGGAAAACGGATTAACTCTTTACGGGTCGTTTATTAATGAAATTAAGGAACTCAT
Source organism: Candidatus Fibrimonadaceae bacterium (assembly GCA_031281155.1). Classification (GTDB taxonomy): domain Bacteria; phylum Fibrobacterota; class Fibrobacteria; order Fibrobacterales; family Fibrobacteraceae; genus Fibrimonas. Next base: position 1,803 of record JAITFT010000021.1, on the reverse strand, counting down.
ATACCGTCATCAATATGAGGCGATGAAAAAAGTCAATACTGAATTAATTCAGCTTTATTGGGAAATAGGCAAAGAAATTGATCGTCAACAAAGTGAGCAAGGGTGGGGGAAATCTGTTGTTGAAATTTTAGCAAAAGAACTTCAAAAGGAGTTTCCGGGAGTTCAGGGGTTCTCGGCTCGTAATCTTTGGAGAATGCGTACTTTCTACATTGAATATTCTCAAAATGCAATTCTGCCACTGATGGTGGCAGAAATTAGCTGGTCTAAAATCTGCGTTATAATGGAAAAATGCAAAGATTTGCTTGAACGAGAATTTTATATAAAGATGACGAAACAGTATGGTTGGACAAAAGATGTTCTAATTAACAACATTGAAAATTTGGCATTTAAGAAATATATGACTAATCAAACAAACTTTGATGAAACTGTATCTGAAAAATACAGGTATCAGGCTAAACTTGCTGTTAAGGACGATTACAATTTTGATTTTATTGAAATGGGTATTCAACATAGTGAAGCAGAGCTTGAAGCGGGTATTGTAAATAATATTCGAGCTTTTCTTATAGAATTAGGCGGTGATTTTAGTTTTATTGGCAATCAATACCATCTTGATGTTGCCGACAGTGATTATTATATTGATCTGCTTCTGTATCACAGACGGTTACGCTGTCTAATTGCAATTGATTTAAAAATAGGCGAATTCAAACCGGAATACGCTGGTAAAATGCAATTTTACTTGACTGCTCTTGATGAGACCATGAGGTTACCGGAAGAAAATCCGTCAATTGGGATTATAATTTGTAAAAACAAAAACCGTACAAGAGTGGAATATGCATTAAAAACAACAAACAAGCCAATAGGTGTTGCAACCTATTCATTTTACGATAACCTGCCAGATGAAATGCGCTCTTTGCTTCCATCTCCAGATACAATTGCTACTATTATTCAGGGGGTAGGCAGTAATGAGCTATAAAAAAAAGCCCCGAAGAGCCTATACAATCTGACAGAGCAAGGCATCACAGCAAAACAAAAAAACCCGCAGGCTTCCACCCACGGGCTTTGTTCGTTCATTTAAGCGCCAGACACTTTTAAGTCGTTCTTGACACCAATGCGTTACTGTTTGATCCAGATAGGTGATTTTAAAATAAATCGCTGTGTGTTCCGGTTCTGGTTAAATATAAAATCAATTCTTTGCCAGCAATCTCATAAATTAAAAGCCAGTCCGGGGTGATATGACATTCCCGGCAACCGGCATAATTACCTTTTAGCGGGTGATCATGATATTTTGCGTCTAACGTTTCTCCGGCAGCCAGTTTTTTAATTACATTAGTTAAAAGGTCTATTTTATATCCACGCTTTTCAATGCGTTTCAAATCTTTGGAAAATCGACCGGTTGGCTTTACTGTATACATCAGGCAAGCAGCTCCTGCATCATTTGGTCAACGTCAGTGTATGCTTTGCCGACTGATGGGTCTGCTTTCATGCGTTTTACTTCCTCTATGGCTTCTATAGTTTCAGCGTTAGGTACAGGAGAACGCAGATCGAAAGGGAGTCCGCCTACGTTTCGCGATGTATACAAAAAAATATTTATGGCATCTGTAATGCTCATGCCGTATTGGGCATAAACTGCTTCCACGTCAGATTTAATTTGTGGGTCTATTCGTATATACATATTTGCTGTTTTTGCCACGAAAATCTCCTCTTTCAATGTTTTATACAACTAAGCATATCGTTTAAGGTAGCCTAGTGTTCTGTCTTATTCGGTTTGCAATATGACAATATGCGTTAATTCCTTATTGCATA
>JAITFT010000022.1 GCA_031281155.1 Candidatus Fibrimonadaceae bacterium | reverse complement strand
CTAAGATTTTTTTTGTCCTTTAGCTTTAGGCTTTTTTGTATTTCTGCCCTATCCATTTCGCCTTTAAATATTTTCAATAGTTCCTTAACTTGGGGGGGAACTTGGGGGGGAACTTGGGGGGGAACTTGGGGGGGAACTGCATTTTTATACAAAATCAGCTTAAATTCGGTATCTTGCACAAATTCTGGCTTTCTCAAGCCCATTTCCGCACATCGTTTAATTATCTCTTCCGTTCCAGTTCCCATTCTTTCTATGGTGCCGTAAAGATAAAGTGATTCGGCTAAAAGTGGATTTGCCGGAATTGAATTGTGGGCAGTAAACAGCTTTTCTATGGTTAGGCCTGCTGGAAGCCTGCCTGGATTTGATATCTCCAACCGATCAGCAAAAAGCATCACTTGAACACTGGCGTTACTCGTATAATCGCGATGAGCCACTGCGTTTACAATTGCTTCGGTAACTGCCTGTATGGGTAATTCGTATTGCACGTCAACGATTTCGCTTTTATTTCGGTCGCCTACATAGAGATTTATTTTTGATAAAACAAAATCAACTGCCGCTGCAATCATTTCAAAAACATTGCTCTTATAAACTTGATACGAAGGAATAGGCTTTGATACAGAAAGACCATGAAAATGAGCGCATTTTACCTCGGAAGTGATAAAAAATCTTTGAGGGCGATCCGCAAAAAGCAATAACGCCGCATTTGTTACTCTATCTCCTTTTATCAAATTCAAATGAGTGAGCACATTGGCAATATTCGAATCTTTATCGAAAGGGAAATTTCTTTTGCGCCGTGCAACTTCGGTAAAATTGCGAATTTTTTCTTCATTTAAGTCGGCTATTGTAGCTTCTGAATGCAAAGTTGCGTCAAAAGGTGTTGTACGAATAAACTCGTTCTCTACTAAATAATTAATAAGCGAAGCATAAACAGCTGTTTTCAGCTGCTCAGGCGTAACAAAGCTTCGGCGTACAATGACATTTTCGGCTTTTCGAATAAGTAATTTTTCCTTATCGTCTCTTTGTTCAGTTTGTTTTACATATACAAAACGAGCTTTGCTTTGTAATGTGGCAAGGTCAAATTCTCTTTCTGTGGGAGATATGCCTTCTGCATCTTCAAAGCCGTAACTTTGCCCAAAGATGCCAAGGTATATGTCGCAGTTTTCAACTTCATTTAAGAAAACCGCAGTTGGATTAGCGTTTAAAGCGGGAACGTTCTCAAAAATGAATGGCTCAAAAAACTTTCCTAATAAAACATCGGAAACCAGATAGTCGAATAGCAACTGTCGCTCTACAACAAACTCAGCTTGAACACTGCTTATAAAGACTTTTTTTCTTTGCATATTTGCTCAATGTAAAATACGAAGCATAAGATAGAAATTAATTTGCTCCCGCGAGAGATTCGTTATTCCGATTATATCGGCAATGGCCCCGCCGCCAGCCTTCAGAATTGGCTCCCCAAGCTGGCAGGGAATTGGAAGTTTGACTGCTATGCGGGAACTTCCGTGGGCTCTATATTGGCATCCCGAAAAAGAAGCACTCAATTTCTTGAGAAAGTAGGGGAGGATTTTCTATATTCCCTCTATGAATTTTTTTTTCCTGCTCATTCTTTGTTTGGTAAAGTTGTCTATGGCTCAAAACGTGGATATTAAAATCGTTAAAGAAGGTGAAGGCGAGCCTGCAAGAGCAAGGCAGTTGGTGCAGGTGCATTATACGGGCTGGCTTTTAGATAGCACCAGGTTCGATAGCTCTCGCGATAGAGGCGAACCCTTGGAGTTTGTGCTTGGAATGGGGCAGGTGATTAGAGGCTGGGATATTGGGGTTGAAGGAATGAAGCTGGGCGAAATTCGCAACTTGAGAATTCCTTCTGGGCTTGCTTACGGCAATGAGGCCATTGGCCCTATACCTGCGAACTCCGATTTGCTGTTTGAGGTTGAGCTTGTTGGTGTGCAAAAAAGCTTGGAAGCAGATGTTTTGTTAAATCCAGAGACTTTAAAATGGAAAGGCTTGCATCCTGGTCTCGAAGTCTTTGAAGAAAAAGAAGGAAACGGAGCAGAATTGCGTTCTGGAATGGAGCTAACATTTCATTATACGGGCTGGCTTTCAAATGGGCATAAATTTGGCAGCTCAAAAGATTTAGGCAAACCGGCAAAAACCATTTTAGGAACAGGAAAGTTGGTAAAAGGCTTGGAATTGGGTTTGGAAGCCATTAAAGAGGGCGGAGTCAGGTGGTTCAGGTTATCGCCAAGCATGGCTTATGGCCCTGTGGCAATGACCAGCATTCCGCCAAACTCGACTTTAATTTTCCGCATTCAAGCAGATGCCGTTTATTTCGATGAAAAACTTGCCGCCTCAATGGATTTCTTCCCAAATGCCCAAAACATAGAATGGATTGAAGCCCAAGAAGGTCTAAAATACTACATAGAAAAAGAAGGTGCAGGCGAGCCCGTACAAACTGGCAGCGTTATAAGAGCTCACTACACAGGCTGGCTCTCCGATGGAACAAAATTCGACAGCTCTCGCGACAGAGGCGAGCCCATAGCCCTGGAATTGGGTGCAGGCCGCGTAATAAGAGGCTGGGACTTAGGTCTTGCAGGAATGAAACCCGGCGAAAAACGCTTGCTCCTAATTCCACCCAACCTAGGTTACGGTTCCACAGGCGGCGGCCCAATCCCTCCAAACGCAACCCTAATATTCGCAGTAGAGTTAATGAATTAGTTAAAATGTTTGCAATAATTTTAGTAGAGCCCGAACATCCTCACAACGTAGGCTTTGTAGCCCGCAGCATGAAGAGCAATGGGTTGAGCGATTTGCGAATTGTTCGCAAAACAAAACCGCTTCCAAAAAAATGCTACAACACCGCTCATGCAAGCGCAGAAATTCTGGACAATGCAAAACTTTTCAGCACGCTAAAAGAAGCTATCGCAGACTGCTCATATGCAATTGCTTTTAGCCGCCGCCTTTTCGACTCCATTGTTCCGCACACCTCGCTCCCCAAACTGCCGTCGCTTTGCGAAGGTAAAAGCGGTACCATCGCTTTGATATTCGGGCGGGAATCTTGCGGTCTTTCTTTTGAAGAAATAGAGCTATGCGCTATACAGTGCGAAATTCCCGTTGCAGGGCTAATGAGCCTAAATCTTTCCCATGCAGTTAGCGTTGTAAGCTACGAGTTTTGTCGCTCAGGCTTGCTTGGCGAAGGCTTGGCGTTTAGGAACAAGCTTCCAATAACGCACAGAAAACCGGCAACTATAGAGCAATTTGAAAATTTGGAAAAATTTTTATACGAAAACTTAACAGATAGATATAGAAAGCAAACCTGGCTGAATGCTTCCATTCGCAGCTGGCTGCAAAGACTAAACCCGAGTCAAGCGGAGCTTTCAGCACTATTTGGCGTGCTGCGGAATTTAGGGCGATAAATTTTCTACATTCCCACCATCAATGACTACTTCTTCTTTTATTGGTTTGGATGCAATGGAGCGGTTCGGGTGGGATAAACGACCCGGGCAGGTTTGTCAGTTTTGTAGCAATAATTGCAATCGCACTATAATTGTTTTTAGCGATGGCAGAACGCACGTTACAGGAAACCGCTGCGAGAGAGGCGAAGTGATAGCCAGCCCAGATGACCCCGAAACAAAAAAGACCGTTGCGGAAATCAACCGCAAAATAAGCTCCGTCCCAGATTTAGTTAGAAAGGCAAACCAACTTTTAATTAAGGACTATGAACCTAAGATTGCATGGAGTGGGGAGTTGGGAGTGGGGGGTGGAAAGAAGATTGGCATTCCCAGAGCTTTGGAGTTTTTTGTCTCTTTGCCCTTTTGGAAAGCGTTTTTTTCATCGCTTGGGCTTGAGGTGGTGGTTTCCAGGCAGAGCGATTATAATTTATTTGAAGAAGGTTTGCGCTCGGTGCCCAGCGATACGGTTTGCTTTCCTGCAAAGTTGATGCATGGGCATGTAATGGATTTAATGAAAAAAAAGGTTGACAGAATATTTTTGCCTGTTATGATTTCTGTTCCTACCGACCATAAGAAATTCAAAGCCACCGCAGTTTGCCCTGTTGTGCAAGGTTACCCCGCAGTAGTCAGAAATATAGACGACCCAGAAGGCAAGCAAGGCATTAAGGTAGATCAACCGACTTTCCATTGGTATAACGACGATTTGCGGCGCAGTCAATGCGTAGAGTGGTTTAGCAAAAATTGGAAAATCCCGAAAAAAAATGTTAATGCCGCTGTGAACGAAGGCGAAATTGCTCTGCAGAAATTCAGAGATACTCTGCAAAGCGAGGGGCAAAAAGTTTTAGATGGAGTTAGGGCAAGAGGCGAGTTCGCAGTTGTGGTTGCCGGCAGACCTTACCACCTAGACCCTCTGGTTAACCATTTGGTAGCGAATCATTTTACGCAAATGGGAATACCGGTTTTGCCGCTGGAAGCATTGCCCGGCGTGTACGATCAAGATATTCCCTCCAACACAAGAATGGAAGCGTTGAATTCGTTCCACATGCGCATGATAGGCGCAACGCTTTTGGCAACCAAAGATCCGAGCATTGAGCTAGTGCAAATAGTCAGCTTTGGATGCGGGCACGATGCCATACTCTCCGATGAAATAATGCGAATTTTGCACGAGCGCAGCGATAAGGAATTGCTTATGCTAAAGCTGGACGAAGGCGATGTTCCCGGCCCCGTTAGCATTCGCATTAAAAGTTTTATAGAAACAATAAAGGCGAGAAAAATAACCGCCAACAAACCCAAAAATAATTTCGCTCCGCTTTTCCCCGTTCCTTATGCCAAAGGAGATGGCAAAAAGCGCATTGTATTAATTCCGAATTTAAGCCCTGCCTTTAGCTTTCTTTGCTCAAATGTTATGGAGCGGCTAGGTTTTAGAACCGAGGTTTTGCCCTTGGCAAACAAGCGTGCTTTTGAGCTTGGCAAAAAATATGTTCACAACGATATTTGTTTCCCTGCACAGGTAAATATAGGCGAGTGCCTGCTTTGGCTCGAACAGCACCCCGAAGTTAGCCAAGACGAAGTTTGCATGGGCCTTGCAAAAAATTGCGAGAACTGCCGTGCCGGCCAATATGCCGTTATGTGCCGCAAAGCCTTAGACGAAGCCGGATACCCGAACATTCCAATTTTAACAACAGGCTCCGACACCAAAGACATGCACCCTGGTTTTAACGCAGGCATAGATTTTCGCCTTCACATGCTTTGGGGCATGGCGATAATGGATGGCATAGAGATTATGTTCCGCGCAATTCGCCCTTATGAGAAAAACATTGGCGAATCTCAAAAGGTATATGATTACTGGATTAAGGAAACATTGCTGGAAGCATCGAGGAATATTCGTGGCGCATTGAAAAAACTTGAAAAAGCGGTTGAG
>JAITFT010000017.1 GCA_031281155.1 Candidatus Fibrimonadaceae bacterium | reverse complement strand
CATCCTGAAACTGAATATAAAGATTATGTTAGAAAAAATATTAGATTTAAATATGGTCCGATTGATGAGGGAGTTGGATTTGGGGTTGAAATTTTTAGTGGGTATGGTATATTTACTGGAGGACTAAGTAATAATTATACGAATTATATTCCTTTTGGGGCTACGTTTGAAATATACTATAAAAAGTTTGAGTTTTCTCCGCGGGTATATTTACCTATAATCCCCAACAAAGCAAAGAAAGATTTTGCATATTCAACGGGAATTTATGAAGAAGACAAGGGTATGATGCAGACAATGATTCATGAAGCTTCTTTGGGATATGCTATTCTAAATAATAATAGCTTTAAAATATCGCCATTTTTTGGTATTGCAAAAATAGATATTGAACCATCAAAAATAGATGAATTAAAAGAAATTTCATTGAACACTTTTACTTGCGTAACAGGACTCAACTTAGGCATAAAAATTTATGATCCATACGCTAATGCTAAAACATCAGGAGGCTTTTTGTTAAACCTCAGATATAAATATGCCAAACTTAATTTTTCAAGAAAATATGATATTTCAGGTGGGATGCATTTAATGACTATTGGAATAAGTCTCTTTGCTAAAGAGCCAAAGCGGGAATATTAGGTAGATGAACCGGTCCACCCGCTTTACCCGATATTCCTGCGGAAATCCAAACGCAGGATGAGCCTGTGGAAGAGTAAACGCATCGCCAAAAACGCCGTTTCCGCAAACGGCAGAAAAAGATTGCTGGAGTTTTTTGGTTATAGCTGGAGAAAAATTTCTATATTGGTTCTTATGCCAACATTATTTTCTATTTTTGGACTTAGGTTTTATGTTTATACAGAAGAACATAAGCCTATTCATATTCACGTACGTAAAGGCAAAGCTAAAGCAAAATTTTAAAAGGGGTTAACTCTATGAAAATCTCAAAAATTTGGTTTTCAGAAAAAAGCATTTTTTTGGAAACCGATAGCGGTAGAGTAATGAGTGCTGAACTATGGCGTTTCCCAAGGCTTATGCGAGCTAGTGAAGAACAAACAAATGATTGGGAACAATTTTATGACGAACTACGTTGGGAGTCCATAGATGAAGACATCGGCTTGAAAAGTTTTGAACTTAATGGCAGCGAAGAAAATGTTGTGAGATTTTTATAAAAAGCCAATAGCCATCTTTCCCAACTATCTATCCTTGTTGTATAAATCCACTCAATTTTTTATCAAAGGTGAAAATATCGTATCGCTTTGAATTAGCATAGAGAATGCAATCTATAAAATCAAAGTTAGTTTCACTAAATGTCTTTAAAGCTAATCGCAAAATTTCATTTTTATCATTTATCTCATTCAAAAAAACAATTATATTTTCAACGGTTTCTTTTCGCTCAATATTGTAGTATTTCATTAGAATATAAACAGTTTCGGCAATAACTTCTGGCAATGCTAAAGATTCTCGTTCATTTATTATTTTTTCTACAATATCGGCTTGTTCTGGTATATCATCAAGAATATACCGCAATATAGCATTGGCATCAAAAATCAATTTATTGTTTAGCATATTTTTCAACAGCAGCTTTTTCCCAGGCTTCCTTTTCAAATGGAATTAAACTTGGATTTGCGTATTTGCGTAAACTACCTCTTGCTTTAGCCAAACCTACTTTTGGCAACTCTACCGTAGCAGGTAAATCGTTTAATAGCCTTAGCATTCCAATGTTTTCTAAATATTGCAGTAAATCTAATGCAATATTGTTCTTGATTTCAACAGTAGTCGTAGTCATAATGGATAAAATAGAAAATTAATTTCTGCAAATAACAGAAAACATTGAATTTAGAGTAAATACAATAAGTAGCCTATACCCTAAAGATAAAATTCAAGAACTACTGAACTGGCTTAAAAGCGACAGGCTTACTGCATGGAAAAATGAAGAAAAGCCCCTACTTTTGGCAACTCTACCGTAGCAGGTAGATCGTTTAATAGCCTTAGCATTCCAATATTTTCTATATTTACACGTAGCGTAGCTGGAGGCCGATAAAATGAAAAAAATTACAACAACACTAATCGTTTTGTTTGCATTGACGCAAATTTCAGCAGAAGTTTTAAAACCTCATTTTACAGAGGAAAGTAAAAAAATTATTATCCCACAAGACGCTCGTGTTTTTCCTGAAATTCACGATGGAATAATTACAATTAATTATGGCTGGGGGTACGCAACTGCTGTACGTGAACACAAAAACCGAAAAATATGTTTTCGGAACGAATTTTGATTTTAATTATGGCAATCAATTTAACCATTCACCTTATTTTTCAGGAGGTGCTTTGATGGGTTGGCGTAAAAAAGAAGGTGCCTTTTCGCAATCGCCGTTTATTGTTTATCCAAACGGAACATAGTACGAATTGGTCAATACGAATATGATTTTGAAATGTCGTATATTGATAAAACCGGCAAACGTATGATAGACAATAAAAAGTGGAGTTTGAATGAATTTACAGATAGTCTTGCATGGGCTGTAATACCTTGCGAAAGATTGTTTGTCATAAACAAAGATTTTAAGGAAGTTCGTGCTATATCTATGGGACGTACTGATTTTTGCACTTTCAAAATGCTTACAGGTCCTGCTCAAAACCAAGTTTGGGGATTTGATGTTTGCTCGAGCGGGCGTAAGAAATGTTCCAAATTTGAAAAATGCACCACAATTGAAAGAAGATAATTCACTTATATACGTTTTCATCAATCGAAAAGGCGAAATAGTTTTTTATTTTGAGGAAGGATACGAAGGTTTTGAAGGTACAAAACCGATTCAAGTGAAATAGGCATGCTTAGGCAGCATAAAATCTCCTTTTTTTCTAGTATCCTGCCAGGGTGCCCCACCCGCTGATTATTGTAAAAATTTTGTCATTGCTGTAAAAATAAAGTATAACACTTGTATAATCTTTGTAATTTTTAAAAAAATAAAAAAATATTCCGCTATTTTGAAAATTCTTTCCTATATTCTGCTACAGGATGCGAGCTTCTACTGTAGAAAAGATATTATTTATAATTTTTGATTGTGCCATTCAAGCGCTGTGCTTTGTATTGTTTTTTCCAAAATACATGGCGCAGGCAGCAGTTCCTGTTGCTCTTTGGCTTATGGTATTTTTATGCACCGCCCTTTATCGCAGATGGCTTTTGGAATCGCGCACCACTCATGTTATACACATTCTAAAAGTTGTTAGCGTTGTGTATTGCCTTGCAATAGCGGCAGCACTAGGCTACTCGCTAACCCCAATACTAAATGATAATCAGAACTTAGATACAGGCAAATTGTTTTTCAATATTAAAAACATCAGTTTCTATTTTGCCTCGGTTTGGTTTTTTATCAGCGTGTTCAGAATTTTAATCTGCAGTATTTTAAGGCGATTCTTGTACAAAGGATGGGGCGCCGATTACATTCTTTTACTCGGTTGTACTAATGAAGCAAGGGAATATTCGCTTTTATTTAGAGATAATCCGCAGTTGGGTAAAAAAGTTATTGGCGTTGTTGAAGAAAATCTTGGGCATATAAAAAGCTTCGACGGGTTGCCGATTCTTGGGACATATTCAGACTTGCCGAATCTTGTCAAGAAAAATAACGTGCAGGCAATTATAATAGCTCATCGTAGCAATTCCGAAAAAAAAATCAACGATATTCTTTACTGGGTGGCGCATTTGCCTGTGCAGGTTTATTTGGTACCGAGTCTGTGGGAGTGTGCAAAGAATTTCAAAACATCTTGCCAACCTACGCTTATTCACACAAAGGAGCTGCAAGAAATTTTTGTGCCTAACCTGTTGCCCTGGCAAGCTACCATAAAAAGAATAATGGATATAGTTATTTCCATATTTTTGCTTCTCATAACCTCGCCCTTGCTTTTGCTGACAGCCATTGCCATTAAGCTAGATTCCAGAGGTCCTGTTTTTTATAACCAACAAAGAATTGGGCTTTATTCGCGCCCCCTTATCGTTTACAAATTCCGCTCAATGAGAACAGATGCTGAAAAAGATGGTCCCCAGTGGGCGAAGAAAAACGATAGCCGCATAACAAGGGTTGGGAAAATAATCCGCAAATTCCGCATAGATGAAATTCCGCAATTGCTTTGCGTTTTGAAAGGCGATATGAGTTTGGTTGGCCCTCGCCCCGAGCGAGCCGTGTTTATAGAAAAGCTTCGCAAAACAATTCCCTTTTATGCAAGCCGCCTGAAAATGAAACCTGGCTTAACCGGCTGGGCGCAAGTTCGCCATCACTACGACAACGATATCGAAGATGTAAAAATAAAACTGGGCTACGATATCTATTATCTATCCAATGCCTCAATTCTTTTGGATATACAAATTTTAGTCCGCACAGTTTATGTGGTTCTAACAGGAAAGGGCGCTCAGTGAATGGTAAGGACCGCCTTTGCGATTGCGTCCCCCATTTCTTCGGTACCTACTTTTTTGTAGCCTTCAACCCATATATCCCCAGTGCGAAGCTCTGATATAACGGATTCTACCGCTTGTTCAATTGCTCTGGCGGCTTCTTCTTCTTTGAATGAATAGCGAAGCATAAGAGCAACTGAGAGAATTTGAGCTATTGGGTTTGCTATGCCCTTGCCGGCAATGTCTGGAGCGGAGCCGCCTGCGGGTTCGTAAAGGCCGAAAGAACCTTCGGCAATGCTTGCGCTGGGCAAAAGACCCAGGGAACCTGTTAGCATGGCGCACTCATCGCTGAGAATATCGCCGAAAAGGTTTGGGCAAAGCATAACATCGAAGTCGCGTGGGCGTTTTATCAATTGCATTGCCGCATTGTCAACGTAGATATGCTCTAATTCAATTTCCGGATAGCCTTTTGCTATTTCGTTTACTATTTCGCGCCAAAAAACGCTTGTGGTTAAAACATTGGCTTTGTCTATGCTGAATACCTTTTTTCTGCGGAGTTTAGCGGCTTCAAAGGCAAAGCGAGCAATTCGCTCAACTTCGTGCCTAGTGTAAACCATTGTGTCGAAGCCTCTTTCGCTTGCGCCACTGCCATCTCTGCCTTTAGGCTGGCCAAAATACACATCGCCTGTTAGCTCCCTAACGCACAGAATGTCAAAGCCATCGCCAACGATGTCTGCACGGAGCGGACAAGCAGAAGCGAGCGCTTTATACACTCTGGCAGGGCGCAGGTTACAATATAGTTTGAAATGTTTGCGGAGCGGAAGCAACGCTCCTCTTTCCGGTTGCAGCTCGGGGGGCAGGTTTTCCCATTGGGGGCCGCCAACAGAACCAAAGAGGATAGCCGCGGCCGCCTCTGCGGTTTTTATTGTGCTTTCGGGGAGAGGATGCTTATGTAAATCATAAGCCGCTCCGCCTACTGGCGCCCATTCCAGGTTAAGGGAAAAGCCGAATTTTTTGCCTGCGGCTTCGAGAACCTTAACACCTTCTTTCATTACCTCTGGGCCAATGCCATCGCCCGGTAAAACTGCAATCGAAAATTGTTTCATTTAGGAACCTTCGCTTTCTTGTGGGTTATCTTGTTGGTTTTCTTGTGGATTATCTTGCGTTTTTTCTTTTTTCTTTTCCTTTTTCTTTTTCTCTGTTGAGTACATGCCAGGCTTGTGCTTCTCTTTCCAGTCGGCGAGATCATCAGCGTGGTTTTTGAAGTAATCAGCAGTTGAAAGATAAATGGTGCGTTGGTTCTGGTTGAGTTCCGTTACAACAGAAGGTATTTCCTCGCCAACCTTAAAGGCTTCGGCGGGAGTTTTGATGTAGTCGGTTCCCAATTTAGAAACAGGCACAAGACCTTCAAAGCCACGGCTCAATTCAACAACTGCGCCGCGATCGATGAGGCGAATTATTTTGCCGGTAACTTCTGTGCCGAGCGGGAAGTCGCTTTCAACGGTATCCCACGGATCGTCTTCCAAGTGCTTCATTGAAAGAGAAATGCGGCGACGTTCGCTATCTACGGCGAGCACAACGCATTCAACCTTGTCGTTTTTCTTAATCAACTCGCTTGGGTGGTCGATCTTTTTTGTCCAGCTCATATCGGATACGTGGATTAAGCCATCTACGCCTTCTTTGATTTCTACGAAAGCACCGAATGTTGCGATGGAGCGAACTTCGCCCACAACTCTTGCGCCAGGCAAAAGCTCGTTTTCAATGGATTCCCATGGATCGGATTCGAGCTGCTTCACGCCGAGAGATATGCGTTCGTTTTCGGCTTCGACTTTAAGCACAATCGCTTCTATATCTTGAGCAACGGAGAAAAGCTTGTTTGGGTGCTGCAAATGCGCGCTCCAAGACATTTCGGAAACGTGGATTAAACCTTCCAAACCGCTTTCAAGCTCAACGAATGCGCCGTAGTCGGTAACGGAAACAATTTTGCCTCTAACCTTCATGCCTTCGGGGTAGCGTTCTGCAACGTCTTTCCATGGATGTGGGTGGAGTTGTTTAATGCCGAGCGATATGCGTTCTTTTTTATCGTTGAAATCTAGAATTATAACTTCGATTTCTTGCCCAAGCTGCACAACTTCTTTTGGATCGTTGATGCGCTTGTAGCTCATATCGGTTATGTGAAGCAAGCCATCTACGCCGCCGAGGTCGATAAATGCGCCGAACTCGGTGATGTTTTTAACAATGCCTTTGCGGACTTGATTTTTTTCCAAGTTATCGAGAACATTGCCTCTTTGCTTGTTGCGTTCTTCTTCGAGCACAACTCTGCGGCTAACGACAATATTTCTGCGGTCTTTGTTGATTTTTATAATTTTCAAATCAAATTTTTGACCTATGATAATGCCTATGTCTGGAATTTGGCGGAGATCTATTTGCGAGCCAGGCAAGAAAGCCGGAATGCCCATAAGATCGACTTCCACACCGCCTTTTATGCGGCGCGAGAGCGTTCCGCGCACAATTTCGTTTCTTTCGTGAGCTTCGTAAACCTGTTTCCATATACGCAAAAAGTCTGCTTTTTGCTTTGAGAGAACAAGGCGGCCATCGTCGTTTTCGAATTTGTCTATATAGACTTCGATTTTTGCGCCTACTTCTATGGCTTCTCCCTCTTTGAATTCTTCGCGAGGAATTATGCCTTCGGATTTTCCCTTGACATCAACAAAAACTTCCAAGTCGTTTATTTGGCGTATGGTGCCTTCTATAACAACATCTTCTTTGAAGTCTTTGAGGGTTTGGTTGTAGGCATCTATGGATATATCGCATATCTCAATGCCTCTGTTTTCTGCTTCTGCACTTAAAATTTCGTCTAAGTCTTCTTGCGTGCCTGTTTTTAGTGTTGGTTTTGTCATTTTTTTAACCTTTTGGGTTGTGTTCTGAAACTTCGCAACGCGCCACTTCGCCAACGCTTTGCAAAATTTTTTGAACCTGTTGTTGTATTGTTAAATGCGAAGTGTCTATTTCAATTGCATCTTTTGCTTTCGCTAGGGGAGCAATGCTTCTGTTTGTGTCTGCTGCATCTCTTTCCCTTAAATTTTTTTCCACCGATTCTAGAGTCTCGCCCTCTGCCTTGCCGGAATTCTGCAACTCCAAAAGCCGCCGAGCCGCTCGTGTTTTATAATCTGCCGTTAAAAAGAATTTGTGCTTGGCATTTGGAAACACAACCGTTCCAATATCCCGCCCATCTAGAACGCAAGGCTGCATGGAGCCTATTTCTCTTTGCTTTTTCGTTAAAAATTCCCTAACCTCAGGCAAGGCACTATACTTGCTAACCACTGCGCTGATTTTTGGATCTCTGATTTCGCTCTCTCTGTTTGCTCCGTTTATTAGGATTTGGTTTTTTTCATTAAAAGAGATATTGTGCCCCACGCTCCATGTTCCCATGCTTTCCGCTACCCATGCTACCGCCCTGTACATTGCTCCTGTATCTAAATACGTGTAGCCTAGCTCTTTTGCTATCAATTTGGCAGTGGTGCTCTTGCCGGTACCGCTAGGTCCGTCTATGGCGATTATTATTTGGGCTGCGTTTGGCATAGGGAGGAGTAATATAGTAAATACTTCACCCTCTTCACTTTGTACACACAAATATCCTACAATTCGGCTGATGGCGTTGAGGTAGCTGCAATTTGCACGCTCTGATAATTGCGCAAACACAGCAGGGTCAGTCCTTGAGGCAACGAACACTGAACAGAACCGACTTATCGTTGTCGTAGCTGAACACATTGTTGCGGCTGTCCATGTACTGGTACCATGCGTCGTTGGCACTGCCCTTGGTAGCGCTCCACCAGCTGCCGCTGTCGCCGACACCGCCGAAATAGCCACTAGAAACGCTGCCGCCGCCCGGAAGGGCCGAAAAGCCGAAATCGTCTGTGCCATTGCTATCTCCAAAGCTGCCTTCGTTCCAGCCGCTAACAGCCTTGAGTTTCTTGCCAGCAGCAGCCCTGCCACCTGCGAAAGCCGTAAGAATGTCCCACTCGGCATCGCTAGGCAAATGCCAGCCTTTGGGGCAAACGCTCAGAGCAGTATTCCAATCGTACAGCCTGCCGTATCTTTGGCAGTTGCCTGGATCATTATCGTAGCATCTGCTCCCGCTCGCATCGAAATTCAAATTCTCGACCATCCAGGTTTGAGAGCCGATTTTAACGGTACGGTATTTTTTGCCGTCTCTCGAATCAGTAAAAGCATCCTTGGATGAAAAAAATTGGCGACCAATGTATGATTGCTATTCATTGTAATCGTTATTGTAGGATTTATAGACGTTGATGCCCCTGACCACCCAAGGAACACGCAATCTGCATTTGCCGTTGCCGTAGCTTTGGCTTCAAGACCAATATTGTACTTTACGGTTCCAGGCGGCGTCACTGTCCCGCAATACTTGGGGTTAGCCTCAGTTTTAAGCTTAACTATTGTAGCGCTGTCGCACGAACATATTGTTAGACCGCCGATTAAAGCGGTCGCTAGTAGAATGAAGCGGAATTTCATTTTCCTCATTTTTAGCTCCTGTTTTCCTCGCCGCTTTGTTCTCCCTTGCCAAATCCCTGCGAGGAGGTGAGACTTGGCAAAGTCTGCGCCACTGTAGCGCAAAATTCTTTTTGGCAAATTGGTATCTTTCCTCGTAATCGCACCAAGCAAAGGAATATTTGAAATCCTGAAAATCGGAAAAATCCTTTAGTACTATTAACTTCCCAGCAAAATTGAAGATTCTCCGCTAGCTCGTTCGCTAGGGGGGTGCGAGATGCAATGCATTTTTTTCCGCCTGTTATATACGCCCATATAAGGGGCGGATTGCAGTGCGGCAAAAAGACCTGCATTGGCAAGGTCGGCGGCGTTTAATGCGTTGTTTCGCCGTTTCGGCAAAGCCTCGACCCTAAGTTCGGGCGTGGGTAAGCGAGCCTCGTGTGGAGGCTTGGACACTCGTTCGTTGAGCGGCTTGATGCTATTAACTCCTTGGAAAATCCAAACATTCTCCAAAAGCTCGCCGGCTCGCTTTTCTGACTTGGCTGTGCAATACATTTGGGGGAAAGATAGAAAAATTTAATGGGGCAACCTCAGTGCAAGCATCGCAATGTCATCTGCTTGCAATACTCCGTTTGCGAATTTGTCAATTTCATGCTTTATTGATACAGTAAATTCTCTTAACGGCAAGTTGGAGTGCTTCTTTACAACTTCAAGCAAACGCGCTTCACCAAACAACGCGTTTACACTGTTCATCGCTTCTGTTACGCCATCTGTATATAAAAACAGTTCGTCGCCTTTTAGCAAAATGATCTCGCTTTGCTTGTAAAATACACCTTCCATGCCGGCAAGTACAAAGCTTCTATTTGCTTTAAGATAAGACCAATGATTATTCGAACGCAAAATAGGCGGATTATGCCCAGCGTTCACGAAAGTAAATTTGCCACTTGGAATATCAAGATAGCCCATAAAAGCTGTAACGAACATTCCTGCCTCATTGTTTTCGCAAAGCAAATCATTTACAATTTCAAAAACTTCTTTGGGGCTTTTGCCAAGTTGCGCATTATTTTTTATAAGAGTTTTTGCGATAACCATAAATAAAGCAGCGGGAATTCCCTTGCCCGATACATCAGCAATTACCACGCAAAGAGTTTTTTCATCAATGAAAAAGAAATCGTAAAAATCGCCGCCAACTTCCTTTGCCGACAGCATACTTGCATAAATATCAAACTCTGAACGATTAGGGAAAGCTGGAAAAATGCAGGGCAACATGCCTGATTGTATTTGCGTAGCTACGTTTAGTTCTGCGTTAATACGCTCTTTTTCAGTGCGTTCTCGCGCGCTTTGCTCAATAGACGTTTTTAAATCAACTGTCATTTTATTAAACGCCGCCGCTAGCATTCCTATTTCGTTTTTCGAGAAAATTTCTATTTGCTTATCAAAATTTCCGCTTCCTAGCTCCGCAACACCTAAAGTAAGCTTTTTTAAAGGTTGGTTTACCAGTTTTGAAAGCAGGTAAAATACACTACCCAACATAAAAATGGCAGAAATTATCACAAATACAGAAAAAATTTTATTCCGTTTTTCTATTTCCTCAAAAATTTCCTTTGCAGGAATTTGCACAGAAAAAATCCAATCATTACTCATAACATGGCTAAAAACCATATAGTCAGCACCAGAATTTTCTTGCATTGCGTTGGATATCACATGGTCATCTTGCGGAAAATAGAGTGTAAAAAAACTGTTTTCGGTAGGCTTGATAGCAGAGAGCCTGTCCACCATACTTTGAATTTGCCAATCCACTGTGGACATGCCTATTAACTTTCCACTTTTGTCATAAATTCCAGCACCTACAGTTGTCATAAGCGAGACAGTTCCTATCTCCTCAAAATAAGGCTTTGTCCATGCTGTGCTGTATTTTCCTTTAAGACGAGAGGCAATTTGCGTGTACCATATTTGAGTATGATAATCGTAACTTTCGTTTTCAAACTCTGAAGCTATACGCACGGCATTTATTGCCGGATCAAAAAACGCATAGAAACATACTCGTTGTTTTTTTGGATTTAGTATATAAGGCTCAAACCATATACCGCCACCAACCGAAGTTCTAAAAGCAGTGAAATTCTCCACTAAAATCAAAGCGCCTATGCTATCCGCATAATTGCCGGCATTGTAAAACTGTTCACCAGCAAGAGCAAGATCAACCGCATTACGTTCCATTTCTGCAATAATTTTTTCTACTCGTTCGCTCTCATAAGCAACAGTTTGACGAATTTCATTTATGCGTAATTGCTTGTAATTCGCAGTAATAGAAAACGAATAAATGGCAAATGCAATTGCGACAAGAAAAAAGAATCCCAAAATAATTACTAAAATTTTTGTCCTAATCAACGAAAGAACCTCAAGTGTACAGTTGCGGAAAATTTTTTCTTATGGTTAAAATGTTTTTATTCCCAATACGTTGATATTCTACTGTGTCCATAGTTTTTTTTATTATAAAAATCCCCAAACCGCCAACTTCTCGATTCTTTGCGCTTGCAGTAATATCAGGATCTTTTTCTTCAAGTGGATTATAAGATTTTCCATTATCTTCAAATTCTATAACAACGCTATTTTCTGTAGTCATTCGAATTGTAACGCTACCCACTTTTGAGCTATATGCATAATACGCAATATTTACAAAAATTTCTTCCACAGCAACAGCAATTTGCATTTGCAATTCTATTGGACAATTTGCAGATTTCAATTTTTCAGCAACAAAATCTTGAACTGCATCTAAATTTTCCGGTTTAGCATCAATAGTAAGTTCGTTCATGTTTTTTCAAAGTGTTTTTTTGCTGCCTATCCATTAAACTATCTTCAAAATCTTTACGAACCCAGTCATTTCAAAAATGCTCTTGATACTTTCTGATGCATTAATGATATTCATTGAGCGGTTTTTTTCCATTGCCTTTTTTTCTCCTAAAAGCAATACACGAAGCCCCGCAGAAGATATATAAAGGACATTTGCAAAGTCTAGCTCTACTTGCCTAGCTTCGTTAAAAGCAAGAAACAACTCTTCTTGAAACTGCGGCGCAGTAATAGTATCTAACCTACCGGAGATAGCTAAAACTAATTTGTTTTCATTTTGCGTTTTTGTGATTACCATAATTATTTCCTCTATTTTCGAATATAGTAAATTCCAAAATTTCTTATACACCGCTACGAGCTGGCGAAACTTTGAAGTATCAAATCCTGCCTTTTGTCGTATAGCTTTTTGCCTCGGCAAATTGCGATTTCCAGTTTGGCATGGCGTTTTTTGAAATAGAGTTTTAACGGAATAACTGTAAGGCCTTTTTGCTCAACGGCTTTTTGCATTTTTTCAATTTCGTGTTTATGGGCAAGCAATTTTCTTCGCCGTGCGGGAATGTGGTTAAATTGGTTTGCCTGTTTGTATTCATTTATATGCGAGCCAACCAGCCATATTTCCTTGTTTTCGGAAATATCCACCCAAGACTCTCCAAGGCTTATATGCCCGGCTCTAATTGATTTAACTTCCGAACCAACCAACATTATGCCAACCTCAAAGCTCTCCAAAGCCTCATATTGCTGCAACGCTTTACGATTATGTATAGCTGTAAATTTTTGGTTCTTTTGCATTGTAAAGAGGCAATGTAGAAAAAAGTTTTATAATTACGCCTCGACTAACGGCTTCTCGCTATTATCCAATAAAACTTTCAGGCCAGTCCAAAAAACGCTGTGTTGGTGTTTAAAGACATATTAGGGGTGAATGTAGAAAATTTGTGCCTCTAGAGAGCAGAGCTAAAACCTGCCTTAAGAGCACTATCTACTTCTTCTACTGTCATATCCGCTTGCTCGTACTTTTCTTTAGTGTAGTCTCCATAGCCAGCATCATATTGCTGCATGAACCTCGCCATTCCAATAGGCCCTAACGCATCCAATAGAGCTTTCAGGCCTGTTTGCCTAATTTCAACCATGTTGCTTACTTTAGTCGCTTTAGTCGCTGTCATCATTTGCCATTACCTCCATAAAATAAACTATTGGATTTATAACCCTAATTTCAAGACCTAATTTTGAACACGCTTTTTCAAAACGTAAATCTGTTGTTAGCAGCATATCAGCATAATTCTCTGCAAACGCTAAATGAAACCTGTCAAGCACTCTTATTGCAGATAATTCCTGTAATTCTTTAACCCTTTCCAATGTGGCTTGGTTGTATTTTGCTTTTTTTGTTATAGTTCGCTCATAAAAAAACCTAACTTTTGCCCTTTTGTAAGAATCCGATATTTTACTAATTTCCAAATCCAACGCAGCACTTCCTATAATTTCAAAGTCTAATTGTTTGAATCTTTTAATTATTCCTAAAACAGCTTCGCTCTCAAGATGAACTTTTTCTTGAGTTTGGTCATCATAAGGACGATTGAAGCAGCAATTATCTAAATATATTTTCGTACTATGCATACTAGAAGCCCGTGGAGCAGGCTTGCGAAATATGCTTTTGCTGGAATGTGCCATATAGGAGTGAATATACATAATTTCACCTAGACAAAACTTTATTTTTGATAAAAAATAAAATTGTAAATTAACTTTTAGGAAATCTTGTTATGAAAATGAATTCTCCAAAGCCTCATATTGCTGCAACGCTTTACGATTATGTATAGCTGTAAATTTTTGGTTCTTTTGCATTGTAAAGAAGCAATGTAGAATTTTTTATTTTTCAGTATGCCACGTTCACTGCTCAAGCTCTCCGATTTCGATCTTCTAAAAGAATGCAACATCACCGCTTATAAAGGCAGTGGCCCCGGCGGCCAGCATAGAAACAAAACAAACTCAGGCGTTAAACTTAAACTAAAAAACAACTCCCAACTAGAATCCTACTCCTGCGATGACCGTAGCTCTCACATAAACAAACTGCTCGCTCTCAAAAAAATGCGAATGAAAATCGCTTTGCAAATAAGAGAGGAACCCGCTTTGCAAATTCCCTTTGCTTTTCCTGGCAGTGGTGGCAGAGTCTCTGTTGGTAATAATCTTTATCCTGAATTTATTGCGGATATTTTGGATAGGGTTCAAGCTACGAGTGGCGACTTGAGCGAGGCTGCTAAAATGTGGGGCTTGAGCAAAAGCGCTTTGAATAAAATTATTCTTCAAGACAAGCAAGTGTATCAGCAATACCAAGCAATGAGGCCTCGTCAAAAGGCTTGCCAACCCACTGCAGAGCAGCAGGAGCCTTGCCACAAGGCTGAACCAAGCCAGGCAAGCCAGCTAGGTTAACGCCAACCAAAGCGGCATGCTGTGAAAGCGGTGCCGTTGTTGCAAGAACATCGCACTGCGAAAATGCTTTTTTAAATTCTTCTGTTATAACACGCCGCATTTTCTGCGCTTGCACATAATATGCTTTATAGGAACCGGAACTCAAAACAAAATTTCCGAGCATAATGCGAAATTTTACCTCGCTATCAAAACCCTCGCTTCTAGACTTTAGGTAGGTATCCATTAAGCCCTTTGCTTCTTTGCTACGCCGCCCAAAACTAATGCCGTTAAAACGAGAAAAATTGCTCGATGCCTCTGCCGCCGATATTATCTCGTAAGTTTCAACAGCATAGCGAAGAGACGGGAGCGAAAGCTCTTTTAAAATTGCTCCTTCCTTTTCAAGCTTGCTCAAAGCAGCTTCTGTATTTTCAGCATAATCTTTTGGCACGCCTATAATTTTTCCCTTAACTCCTTTGCCGATATATTCGCCAAAATCCCCAGCCGGCTGCGGACTGCTCGTGTTATCTTTTGCATCTTGCCCGCATATAACGCCTAAAATAGGAGCCAAATTTTTAACGCAACTGGAAAAAACTCCAATTTGTTCCAGGCTGCTGGCATAAGCCACCAAGCCATAACGCGAGACTCTGCCGTAAGTAGGTTTTATGCCAACAATGCCTGCACTTGCAGCAGGCCTGCGAATGCAGCCGCCTGTGTCTGAGCCTAGAGCTAAAGCTACCGTTCCGTTAGCGACTGCAAGAGCAATGTCATTGCAATCGGTTAAAATTACTGCCCCTACTGCTTTTAATTTGGCTACAGCGGTAGCGGTGTATG
>JAITFT010000002.1 GCA_031281155.1 Candidatus Fibrimonadaceae bacterium | reverse complement strand
AGACAAGGCATTTGGAAAGAGATTTGACTCTGTTCATGATTGTTTCTCCTAAAACTAAAAGGTATTTCATATAGGCATCCTCCAATTAAGGCCCACGCATAACATTCATCATTACGCCAAACTGATAAGCAAAAGTCATTTGACCAACACTGTTAATAACATCTACTGGGTATTCGCCCTGTCCTTCACCATCCCATCCCCAATTATGCATGAAATATAATGTGATGCCTGGAATCCCGGGCCTATATTCCTCAACCCAACCATCTATTAACCAAAAGTGACAACCTCCAGCCGCATTACAACCTCGAATAAATGTAGGCTTAGGTATGTTCTCACCTAAAGCACTGCCAATTACACGATCGCTCCAATTTACATGTTGTGAATGTATGTTGTGCCCAAAAGATCTTAAATAATCCATTATACTGTAATAGTAAGAGATACTTACATCGCAGCCATAGGTCGTTCCTATTCCTGCTGCTATTGTCTTAAAAGCACTTGCTACAGGAGCCCTAAAGGAAGCTCCTGTAGGAGCATGAAAATCATGTTTTGTTTTTAAATTGTTCAACCCTGCCCAAGTAGCATTCATGCCAGTTAGAGTATTTATGCTAGGATGCTGCCAATAAGCCATAACTTGAGCTGCAGCAGTAGCACCACAGCCAGCAAGACGCCTGCCTCCAGGATTGTGATTCCAAGCGTTAATATTATTAACGGCAGGACATGAATTTGCAGTCATTATACTATCATTGAAAGGCCAACGTTGCCCCCATTGCACTGGTATAATCGGACCCATCGACTCTCTACAAATTGTACCCGCTGGGTTACAGGAATGTTTATAGTAGTAGTTCCAGTTATTATGATGCCTAGTGCTATTTAAAATATTGCCAATATCCTCAATATCTAAATTGTCAATACCCAATTTGCTCTGAATGCTGCTAAGTAAAGAATCCTTTTGGCGCTCAGCTTCCGTAATGGTATGCACTAAGTAAACATCAAGCATATCCAAATAAAAAGCTTTGCCTGGGCTAACAGCTTGCCTATCAAAAAAGCCTTCGCTAACAAAACCCAACACAGACTCATTAATTCGTGCATCTGCAGAAATTATAGCATAGCCTTCGTTGTTATCAAAATCAAAAACATAAGCTAATGTATCTGGAATGCTAACACTGCTGCTAACTCTCATATCCGAGCGTTTCAATACATCTTTTGAAAGAAATACTGAAATATTTCTAATATTTACGTTTGCCGCAGACAATTCTTCCGAGCTTAATGTTGTTCTTCTCTTGGAATGATTTCTCTGAAAAGGAGGCAATAAAGAATCTCCCCTATTGTATAAAGAATTTATGGCATTGGATTTACGACTAAGGATCGCATATTCTTTTGCTCGTTGCGATGCTTCTTCCATGCCAATATGATCGCTAGACCTTTGCAATCTAACGAGAAGCCTAATTTCTTCCTTAGTGAGCTCTTCTTGCCCAGCATTCTCTATGGCAAGCAATTCTCTTTCGTTAATTACTGAAACGCTGCTTGTCGAATTTTCAGCAGAACACGACAGGAGAAAGACAAAACTCGGCAAAAACAGTAATGAACTGAATATTTTGGTTATTTTCATAAGAATACTCCTTTTTTAAAGACTATCAGTAATATATATACATTCTTTTCTGAGAAAAAGTTAAAAAAAGTGACTATTTCTCATATTTCGTCATTTTTATGTGATATATATCACATACATCAAATTGGTACGCCTCAACCCTTAACGCACCTAACACTGAACAGATATTCCTTGCGGATTTGCCACAAGCCTAAGAAATTGACTCCAGCACTCACCTCTCGTTGCAAAGCGATGGCACCATCGAATCCCTCATCCTCCGTAGCAGACCACCAGCCGCCGACGTTGCCAACATTGCTAAAACCGTCATTTTGGTTGCCGAAGAAGCCGCCCGGAAGGGCAGAAAATCCGAAATAATCAATGCCTGTGTTAGTAGCCCAAAGACTGCTATTAGCCTTGAGCTCAATTCCAGCTGTCTCACTGCCGCCAACAGTTACCGCCAACAAATCCCATTCATCTTTGCTGGGCAAATGCCAGCCAGAGGGGCAAACGCCCTGAACGCCGCTAGGATCGGCAGAGGAGCTTGCAGTTTCATTCATAGCAGTAGCCCAATTATAAAGACGGCCGTAGGTGCCGCATCTGTCTTGGCTATCGCCGCCCGTATCGTCGCCGTAGCACCTGCTGCTGCTCGCATTGAAATTCAAATTCTCTGCCATCCAAGTTTGCCCGCCAATTTGCACATAAACATACTTTTTACCGTCTCGCTCATCGCAAAATTGTTTTTTTTCAACTTCGAAATGCATTCTTGGAGTTCCATCCACAAAGCCAGCACACAAACCGCTGCTTGTAACATCATCATCGTTGCCATTCGATGAGCAGGAAATTGTTTGAACCCCGATTATCCCGATAAACAGAATTTTCAAGACAAGGCATTTGGAAAGAGATTTGACTCTGTTCATGATTGTTTCTCCTAGGGCATAAAGATCATTAATAATATACATTTTTTTTTTTTATTAAGTTAAAAAAGTGACTATTTCTCATATTTTGTCGCTTTTGTGTGATATTTCAGGCCCATCCTAGAGGTGGGTAGTTACTTTTTTTTTTTTTAAAACGCAAAATCCGTCAAAAATTGTTATCAAAATGGAGGGGGGGTGTATTTTTTGACCCCTTTGCTACGTCTAAACTAATGTTAATTAACACAGGAGAAAAAAATGGCAAATAGCTATCAAAATGAAATTCCTCCAGCCCGCATTAACATTCAGTTAAGCGTGGATAACGGAGGAGCGCAGAAAAAAATGGAGCTGCCCCTGAAATTGCTGGTACTTGGCGATTTCAAAATGGACGGCGACGAGTCTAGGCTTATAGAACGGGAAAAAATCAACATAAACAAGGATAACTTCGACGGAGTTATGCAATCTTTGAATGTTGAATTGAAAACTTCCGTTGAAAACCGCCTCAAAAAGGATAACACGAATTTGCCCATAAAGCTCAAATTCGACAGCATGAAATCCTTTGAACCGATGGAAATTGTAAAACAAGTTCCAGACCTGAACCGCCTTATGGCGGTCCGCAATTTGATTAAGGACTTAGGCTCAAATTTGCTGGATAACAGGGAATTCAGGAAAAAAATGGAAATTATTTTGAAAGACAAAAATTCCATGAATTCGGTTTTAACAGAACTCAAAGCACTACCAACAGAAACAGCAAACAAGGAATAGGAGGAAATATGGAAAACACACAACTCTCTTCAATCTACAAAAGCGTAAATCTGGATTTACCATCCAAATTTATAGACATTTCGGAGTATAGCGATGCTGCTTCGCTCTCCAAGTACAGCCCAAGCGAGCGAATAGGCTCAAGTCTTATGGCATTCACGCAAAGCGTTCTGGACAGCTCTGCAAGCGTGGAAAAAATAGACAGAGCCTTTATAGATTCGCTGGCTGCCTGGATTGACAAAATCGTTAGCGAGCAACTGGACGCTATTATGCACTGCGAGGAATTCCAAAAACTGGAGGCTTCGTGGCGTTCTTTGCATTTTTTGGTTCAACGCTCTGATTTCAGAAGAAATGTGAAAATTGAGTTGCTGAATGCAGATAAAGAATCCATAAAATATGATTTTGAAGACTCGCCGGAAATAATTCAGAGCGGTCTTTACCGCCATATTTACAGCGATGAATACGATACTCCGGGCGGCGAGCCTTATGCCGCAATGATCGCAAACTACGAGTTCGACAGCTCCGCAGACGATGTAGGTCTCTTGCAAAATATATCCTCTGTTTCTGCGGCATCGCATTGTTTATTTATCTCTTCCATTAGTTCCAATTTTTTTGGAAAATCGGATATTGGCGATTTGCCTAAGATAGACGATTTGGAAAACTATATGGAACGAGCCGAATACACAAAGTGGCGTGCCTTCCGCAAAACCGATGACTCTCGCTATATAGGGCTTGTGCTTCCAAGGTTTTTGCTGAGAAATCCTTATGGAGAAAAAAATTCCAGAGGCTTTAACTACACTGAATCTGTTTTGGGCGAAGAGCATGAAAAGTATTTGTGGGGAAATGCCGCATTTGCATTTGCTGCGAATATGGTGCGCTCTTTCCAAGACAACGGCTGGTGCGTTCAAATCAGAGGACCGGAAAGCGGCGGCAAGGTTGAGGATTTGCCCATACATTTCTTTAATGCCGGCAAGGGCGCTCAGGCAAAAATACCAACGGAAATTTTAATTCCCGAAACCCGTGAATTTGAATTTGCGAAGCAGGGATTTATACCGCTTAGTTTCTACAAAAACCGCAACTACGCTTGCTTTTTCTCGGCGAATTCCACTCAAAAACCAGAGGAATACGACGAAGCTCAAGCAACGGCAAACTCAAGGGTAAACGCTCGCTTGCCCTATATTTTCCTAACTGCAAGGCTTGCTCATTACCTAAAGATTTTGCAGAGAGAGAATATTGGAGCCAGCAAAAGCGCGGGTGTTTTGGAAGCGGAGCTAAACAACTGGATTAAGGGGCTTGTAACCGAAATGGAAAACCCAGGCCCGGAACTTGCCGCTACTCATCCATTGAGTTATGGCCATGTAACGGTGGTTGAGAACCCCGATAATCCAGGCTTTTTCAAGGTTACTCTTTCCGTTGTCCCGCATTTTCAGGTAGAGGGCGTAAATGTGAATTTATCGCTTGTATCAAAAATGCCAGCAGCAAAGACGTGACTTTTCCCGCCCAGCGGTCATAGCGAAAGTTTTGTGCTTTTGTCATTTTTTTTTACCGCTTACGCCTTTTATAGCGGCAGTTATTATAGTAGCGAAGCCGCCGCCTATAACTGCGTAAGCAATCCTTGATATGCCGTTATAGTCTGTATAGTTTGCGTTGGCCTAACTTGCAAATTATTTTGATTGCGAGATTTGCTGTCCATATTCTCTCTCAATTACTCCAATGGCATCCCACATAGCCCTACCAACTTCCTTCCACGCATTGTCCATTATTTCTTGCGGAGTTCTAGGTTTTCTAGGAGTTCTAAGCACTACCTTTGATTCGTAAGGCTTGTATTCAAAATCAATAGGAGTGCGTTTTTGCTCAAACGACAGAGACCTTGTACCTGCGGCTAGAAGATCGAAAAACTTGCTCATATACTCTAAATATAGAAAATCTAAAGCTAGTATAAACTTTTCCAAATTCACCTTCCCGCCCAGCGGTCATAGCGAAAGTTTTGTGCCCCTGCATTAATTTTTACAAAAAAATGACAAAAAAATGACAAAATGTCATTTTTTTTCACCGCATTGCAAAAAAATAATGTATATTTATACTGTTAACACAACCCGGCTGAGGCTTTTTGAGCAGAAAATTTTGTTCAAAACGCTTTGGTCACAACAGTAAGGAGTCCTTATGAACAAACAGAAAAAAGGCTTTACCCTCATTGAGCTGATGGTGGTAATAGTCATTATTGGTATCTTGGCAGCGATCGCTATTCCAAAGCTTTTTGGGATGACAGCCAAGGCAAGAGCTCAGGAAGTTCCTGGCGCAGCGGGTACTTGGGCGAAGTTGCAAGCGGCTTATCTAGTGGAGAACTCAGCAGTAGGCACCAATACGCAAATTGGCTATAAGCACCCAGGAGCAGTGGATAATGCCACACAGCATGTTGGCGCGCATTTTACTTATCTCGCTGGTGCCACAGCAAGCAATACTGCTACCAATGCAACAGTGACTTGGCGAGCCCAGAACAGAACGCAACTCAATAACTGCAATGCGATCTCAAACTGGGATGTAACTTTCTATGCTGTAAGCGACATGGCTAGCGCCACCGCCCCCGATAATTGCATGCTTTTAACTCCACAATTCGTAAACTTAAAATAATTAACGTTTTTGTACAAAAGGCACATTCTTGAAGAATGTGCTTCTTTGTTTTTTCTAAATAAAATGACTTCTTTTCTTCTCTTGCTCTTTGCTTGTATAATCCCTTTTGTAATTTTCATTTTACCGATAATGGGCTACGGAAGTTTAGTATATAAATTAGATTCCTATTCCCCTTTCTGGGTATTTTCCCTGCAACTAGGTCTAGGACTTTTATTATCCATAAAACTTTCTAAAAATTTCGTAAACTGGATTAAAAATCTACTCCCCACTCCCCACTCCCTACTCCCAGCCTTTATAGTAATAGCATTCGCCCTTACCATCAGCATTGCCTTTATAGAACCGCGTTCTCGCGTTCAATCAGATGAAGCCATACACTATAACATTGCCCAAAATCTCTATTACAATCAAATAGGACAAATCTGTACTGAAGGTTATTTTACAGAAGACGGCCGTTTTGCTTGCGTTATGGGTAGCACCGTAAAAACTAGAGGACTTAGCTATATTTATATGCTGGGCATGCCGTTTTTTGGCAAAAATATATACTGGGCACATACTCTGCACTTGTTTTTCTTGGCTTTGGCATTGCTTTCGTTTTATTTGGCATTATTGGCATGGATGGGCGGTAATAACGTAGAAAGGGCAAGGCACGCCTTGCCCCTACTGGCTACTGCATTGCTTGCTGCTTGCCCACTTTTGCTTTTTTGCTTTCGCTCTGCCTCCATTGAACCGCTTTATGTAACACTATTTTGCGTTTCTCTTTTGTTATTAAAATGGGCTTACGACGGAAACACAACC
>JAITFT010000213.1 GCA_031281155.1 Candidatus Fibrimonadaceae bacterium | reverse complement strand
TATGTTTCAGTTTATTCTTATTCTTGCGATGACAATTTTAGCATTTACGGCGTTTTTCATGCTTCGCCATATGAGAAAAAATAATAAAAATTAAAATGTTACAGCGAAGTTCCGAGGCTTTTAAGTAATTCTTTATCTCTCTCAGATTGCATTGTAGACGTGATTTTACTTAAAAGTTCTTTGTTTTTTGTTTTTTTGATCTCCGCTAACAAGTACCCGCCCAACATGATTTTTATTCTTGTATCTTCTTTCCGCAACCGCAAACGATCAGCTGCTGCTTTTTTTGCGCCCCTAGCCTTAGATTTTTTGAAAGCCTCAGCTTTCTCATTATTCAAGGCTGCCTGTTTTTCCTCATAAAACTTCTTTAATTCTTCAAATGTTTTCATACTTCCATACTACTACAGTTTTCTTTGATTGACAAGTGCATTTTTTAAGACTAATATTAACCCGACTAAAAGAAGGGCGCACTTAGACAAACTAAAGTTTGGTGCGGTTAAGGACTTTGCCCTTAACAATCCCAAAACCAGCCATTTTAATAAAAATGACTGGTCGGAGGCGTTTTCGATGGCGATTTATCATCTCCATGCTCAAACTATCGGACGAGGCTCCGGCAAATCAGCCGTTGCTGCCGCCGCTTATCGGTCAACATCCAAGATGACCGATAAGGAAACTGAACAAATTTGCGACTATACCAGAAAAGAAAAAGCCATACATACAGAAATACTTGCTCCAAAGGATGCGCCAGAATGGGTAAAAGACCGGGAACAGCTATGGAACAGCGTACAGGAGAAAGAAAACAGAAAAAATTCACAATTTGCATGGGAATATGATATTGCTTTGCCAGTTGGCACATCAAGAACTGGCTATCCATTAAATTTTGGCAATTTTAATTACGTTAATATGGTTAAAGATTTTTGCAATCGAAATTTTGTAAGTAAAGGGCTTGTGTGTGATATAGCTTTACATAAACCAGATAAACAAGGAGATAACAGAAATTTTCATGCTCATATTATGGTAACTACACGAGAAATGACTGCGGATGGTTGGGGGGGGAAGTACCGCCGGGGTGAAAATAAAATGAGCGATAGAATTGACTGGTTAAAAGATATAAGAAAAAGCTGGGAAGATGTATGCAACGAGAGATTAGACCCTATGGATCATATCAGCTGCCGTACATTAGAGGAAAGGGGTATAAAACGAGAACCACAACAGCACATGGGGCCGACAGCAACCGCAATAGAGCGCAAAGGGAAAACACCCGAAAGAACAAGGTATCAAGAAAACAAATGGGAAAAAGGAGAAGAACTTTTATTAATAAACGAAAAACTCCGACTTATGAATTTAAATGAAAAGGAATTAGAAAAAGAAGCCGTGGAAACTATAAAAGACGGTGAGTTAATATCTGAGGCTTACGCAACTAGAGAACTTTTGCCAGAAATAGAAAAAGCAGATGAGGTAGAAAAAAAATATTTAGATCAAGAAAGAAAAAAATTAATGAAAATAGAAAAACCGTGGGAAATAGAAGAAAAATCATTAGTACACTTATTTTTTGGATATGAAAGTACCGATGGAAAAAAATTTAAAAATTATGAAGAATATAAAGAGCATCAAACAAAACTAATAAAAATATACAATAATGAGAGAAAAGTACATGAAGAAAAAGAGGAAAAACAAAAAGAAGAAAAAAAACTCATAGAAGAAATTAAAAAATCAGGAAAAGAAAATAATCTTGAAACGTTAAATAAAATCTTGAAATTAAGCCAAAAACAGGAAAAACGCCCGGCGATTATAGAGAAAATAAAAAATAAAGCAAAAGAAATATTTGATAAAGCTGTAGAATTAACACCTTACAGGAATTTCAAAAATGCCTATGATGAAATTAAAGCATCTAGAGAAGAAACTGAACGGCAAAGAAAACAGCAAGAACAGGAACAGCAAATTTTACAAAAAGAGCGACAGGGGCAATTACCAGATCAGCCAGAAATAAAAAAAGATGTAGAAATTAAAAAGTCCGTAAAACCGGATAGGGAGAGGTAAAACATTGGCCACGATAGCGCATAACATCCCTGATAATCGAGGCCGGGAGGTCCACCCCCTGGGCCTAAAAACGCCCGCAGCCTGGCTGCGGCCGGGAGGCTTAAAAACGCCCGCAGCAAGGCTGCGGCGGCCGGGAGGCTTAAAAACGCCCGCAGCAGGGCCGGAGGGCTCAAAGGTGAAATCATACGGCAAGGCCCCCATGGACGCGCTGGAGGCCCGATACAGGCCGAATTTCGGGGGTTTTTTCCGGAATTTTCCGGAGATCAGCGCCCCCGCGGCGGAACGTTCCGCCGGCATAAAAAAACCGTCAGCGATAAAAATTCGCTACCGGAAGAGAAAAGGGTCATTTGTAATATCAGATGTAAGCCTGAATTTCAGGGGAAAGGTGTCATTTGTAATATCAGATGTAAGCCTGAATTCGGGGCTTGTCGGAAGTGGAATTCTTTTTTAAGATGGACTATCAAAGTAGGGAGGAAAAAATAAAGGCCGGGATTGTCGCCAAACATTACCCCAGCCTTTTAATAAAAAAACATATATGCAGACTGTATCACAAGATAAAAAATTATGCAATTCACCACTTCAATACTTCAAAGATACATTACCAGAAAGGCCTTTTTGTACCGATGAGCTTGGCCCGCTTTTTGTAAGAGTTAAAGAACAAGCGATCAAGCGCCGTTACATTCAACAAAATACTCCCTTTGATCTTTATTGGTTTGTTTATGATGTAGATCGAGAATCTGCACATTATGATTGGCATGAGCTTCATGCGCCAGCCCCAAATATAACAGCGACAAATTTGAAAAATGGTCATGCACATCTTTTCTACGGACTCGAAGTTCCAGTTTTAAAATGTGAATCAAATCCGAAGGTTCATTATAAACCTATACGCTACGCTGCCAGCGTTGATGTTGCTTTAACAAAAAAGCTTAACGCCGATCCCGGATACTCCGGGCTTATATGTAAAAATCCTTTACACGATAGTTGGATGGTTCAAACATGGGAACCTTACCCGTATGAACTCGGCTGGATCGCCGATTATCTTGATCTTGAACCATACGAAGATCGGCGAAAACATTTACCACCCATAGGGCTGGGGCGAAATTGCACAATTTTTGATGTTACTCGACATTGGGCATATAGGCAAATCAGACAAAACAATAATTTTTTAAATGAAGATTTTTTTATATACCATGTAATACAGTATGCGGATTATCGTAATCAAGAATTTCCCGTACCACTTCCAAAGAATGAAATTAAACACATCGGTAAAAGTATAGGTAAATGGACATGGAGAAATATGTCGCCTGAAGGTTTTAAGGATTGGGGAAATCGCCGACGTGAAAAATCAATAATAGTCAGGCAGACAAGGAAAAATAAAAGGGATGATGAAATTAGGGAATACAAAAGGCTGCACCCGAAAATGAAAGCCAAAGATATAGCAGAAGTTTTTCAGGTTTCACTCACAACAGTTAAAAGAGTAAAGCTGCCTATTCCCTATACAGGGGATTATCCTTTTATTGGAGAAGAAGGATAAGCTTATGAACGAAGAATTGAAAGACATTAACAAAACGCTGGAAAAACAAAACGAGATAATACAAAAAATTCTCAATGTTATGCCGAAAGAATCTGGTAAATTTGCCAGAGGGCTTGAAATAATAGTCCTTTTTGTAGGCGTTTTTGGAATAATTGCCTTAATTGACATAGTACGAAACTGGATAGGAGGTTAGTTAATATGTTTCAGTTTATTCTTATTCTTGCGATGACAATTTTAGCATTTACGGCGTTTTTCATGCTTCGCCATATGAGAAAAAATAATAAAAATTAAAATGTTACAGCGAAGTTCCGAGGCT
>JAITFT010000195.1 GCA_031281155.1 Candidatus Fibrimonadaceae bacterium | reverse complement strand
ACCCGCCATAGCGCACGCCCATCTGTGGATTGGCTATGCCGCTGTGTTGAATTTGCCTTGTTAAAGCATCAAAGTCGCCAACTCCGCCGCCAGGAACCATAAGGTCAAATTTGGCGCCTCCAAGTATGTCTCCAATGTTGCTTTTCATAACAACCATAACTTGGTTATTGGGGAAATCCAATTGATAGCAGGTGCCACAAGTTTCCCCATTAACTGCAACATAACCAAAGCTAATTCGACCTCCGGGAGCGCCTGAATGAGGCACACTCCAAGGAGCCTGGTTCATGCATGTAAATGCAGTCCCGCTTTGGCATGCGCTTCTGTCGCTATCGTTAGCGCCAATATTGCCACCGGTTATGTTACAACTTCTAGCTGGATTGCCGCCTGCATTAGCGTTCCATGAACAACTTGGTTTGCAAGCATCCCAATAATGAGTTATTGTTGAAGATTGGGAACCAGGAGTTCTTATCACATAAGCAGTACCGCCGCCGCCTGCACTTGAGCTGACTCCAGTAGCTGAAGAGCTTGAAGGAGTTTGCGCAGTAACTGTTATTGTGCCAGCACAACTAGCTGTTTGATTGCTACCACCGCAGCTTGCTGTTGCTGTTACATTAGTAATAGTACCGGCGGCTGTAGCAGCGGTATTCATGGAAGTTGGCCCCCATGTGATACCGGAAGTTAAGGTTTGATTACCGCAAGCCACGGCTGGTTTGGGTGGTATTTGCCCGACTGTTATTGTGCTAGTAGCGGAAGCGCAAGTGAGCCTTGCATTTACGGTTAATGTACCGCAAGTTGCTGTTTGACCATTGCAATTTCCAGAAGTTGCTGTTGCCCGAATATTATTGTAAGTGCCTGCTGCTGGGTTAGTCCAATAGGTAGGTGCTCCTGCCCAAGTGATGCCACTGGTTACAGCGGTAGTTCCGCAAGATACTGTTGGCGGAGTGACAGCGGTGCCAGCTGTTACTGTTGCCGGAGTGGGATTGCCGCAAGTGAGCCTTGGGCTAACTGCAATTGTACCGCAAGTTGCCGTTGTATTGCTTCCGCCGCAACTTGCATTTGCAATAACATTGAAAGAACCAGCAACAGGGTTAGCCCAAACGGGCGCGCTTGTAAAGGTAGCATTGCTAACAACATTGTTATTGCACCGAACCGTTGGCTGAGTAATTGCTGTGCCGGCAATTCCTGTTGCAGCCAAGCCTGTGCAGGTAAGCTGGTTAGTAGTGGGAGTGCTAACTACTATACTGCCGCAAGGAACGGTTTGGCTTCCACCGCAATTTGCTGTTGTAGTAACATTGAAAGTACCAGCAACAGGAGTAGTCCAATTTGGTGCGCTGTTAAAGCTTGGGTTGCTAACATTAGTGCCATTGCACTGAACTGTTGGGCGAGTTATAGCAGTTCCTGTTGTTCCTGTTGAGGCTAAACCTGTGCAAGTAAGGACGCCGGTATTGCCACTTTCGTTGCAACCAACTTGTGAATACCAGTAATTGTCTGAAGGGTTGCCTACTAGCCAAACCCAAGCTTGTTCACAGTCTCTTCCGCGATCTGGATTGCATGTGTAACAGCTATTGCCAACTCTAACGCAAGAGGTTACGCCATTCGGAGGAAGACCAAACATTGGTTCTACGCAAGTACCACCACCGCCGCCTGTACTGGAGGAAGAAGGTTGTGTTGCCTGCGAAGAGCTGCTTCCTGGCGTAGAGCCAGTACAGACAGGTTGACCGCCAACTGTTATGAAATCTTGCCCAGCCCAATTAGGAACGTAAATATAATAGCCGCCGTCTCTTCTTGTTATGCTGGAAAATTTTGTTGCGCAGGCAGTGGTGCTTCCCCATCCGTGCCCGTTGTCGCCACCGCATCTTGAAGCAGAGCCTGTTGCAAACTGGGTGCCGTTTATAGAGATGCCGCCGCTTTCGTTTCCGATTTGCGTAATTTCTGTTGCAAATATGCAATTAGGACGATCTTGCCCTTTTTCTGTAGCTCCTACTTCAGCTCCTCCTTCTGCCGTAGCATTTATGCTCCCTGTTTTTACTCTGTCAAAGGCTATACCGCCGCACCATATTGGCATGTAAGCACAATTTGCGCCAGACATTTGTGAAGAAGAGCTACTGAGATTAGCTGTTCCTGAGGAAGAAGAGCTACCTGCCGAGGCTCCAGCCGAAGAACTGGAAAGACTGCCAGAGCTAGAGATGCCAGCTTCGGAACCGCTAGAGGTGTCAACTTCAGAACTGCTAGAGGTGCCAGCTTCGGAACTGCTAGAGGTACCAGCTTCGGTACCGCTTGAAGAATCTGTTCCGCAAAGCCATGGAGAGTCTTTGCATTCTTCAGGAGGTTCTTCTAATCCATTGCCTTTATCGGAGCAACCGAAAATTATTAAGCCTAAAACGGCAATCAGCGTAAAAAAAACATGGAACTTTTTCATGCAGCCTCCTGGTTTGTGCATCAGAGGATAAATATAGAAAAATTGAATTAATTGTTGATTTCTATATTTCCCCCATGAAAATCAGCTTGAATTGGTTAAAAAGACACCTTGAAATAAAGGCTTCCGTGGAAGAAATTTCCTCAAAGCTCACAAATTTAGGGTTTGAGGTAGAAGGTATTGAAGAATCCGGAAAAGTTTATGGCGGCTTGCTTATAGCAGAAGTTTTGGAATGCGTTCCGCACCCCGATAGCGATCATTTAAGCCTCGCAAAGGTTTTCGATGGCAAAGAAAATCTGCAAATAGTCTGCGGCGCACCAAATGTTAGGGCGGGAATAAAAGCCGTTCTAGCACCCATAGGCATTGAGCTGCCATTTCCAGATGGCAAAAATCTGAAAATAAAAAAATCAAAAATTCGCGGATATGAAAGTTTCGGAATGCTCTGCGCAGAAGACGAAATAGGCCTTTCCGACAACCACGACGGAATTCTAATTTTACCAAGCGATGCCCCAGTAGGCAAACCGTTCACCGAACTAGGCTACTACGACACCGTCTTCGAACTAAACGTAACCCCAAACCGCCCCGATGCATTATCGCACTTGGGAATTGCAAGAGAATTGTCTGAGCCACGATGCCCCCGATTGAAGGATTTGCCAGATTCCACTCCCCGCTCCCTACTCCCTACTCCCATAAAACTTACTATCACCGCTCCTGCTGCTTGTCCGCGTTATGTTGGCCGTATTATTAATAATGTGAAAATTGCGCCTAGTCCGGAATGGATGCAGAGATTGCTGAAGGCTGTTGGTATAAATCCAATAAACAATGTTGTGGATATTACGAATTTTATTCTTATGGATATTGGGCAACCGCTTCATAGTTTTGATTTGGGTAAGTTGAGTGGCGGGGAAATAGTGGTTCGCTTTGCAAAAGAGGGCGAGAAATTTACCACGCTAGATGGCAAGGAACATGTGCTGCAAAGCACGGATTTGGCTATTTGCGATGGAAATCGCCCCGCTTGCCTTGCTGGCGTTATGGGCGGTTTGGAATCTGAAATTACAGAAGAAACCAAAGATGTGTTTTTAGAAGCAGCATTTTTTAATCCAACCATTGTTCGCAAGCAAGCCAAAAGGCTTGGCCTTTCAACCGATTCCAGTTATCGCTTTGAACGAGGCGTTGATTTTGAATTGCAGAATTTTGCAAGCGATTATGCCTGCTCCCTTATTGCTGAATTTACCGGCGGAACGGTTGCAGAGCAGAAATTGGAATTTGTTTCGCCAGAGCATTTGCCCAAACGCTTTGCAGTGCCCTTGCGCGAAGAACGCATTGAAAAACTTTTGGGCATAAAGATTCCCTTGGAACAGGCGAAAAAACTTTTGGAAGGAATAGGCGTTAAAGAAATTATGCCAAGCTGGCGTTTTGATTTAGAGCGCGAGGCCGATTTAATAGAAGAGCTTGCAAGGTTAACAGGCTACGATAAAATCCCCTACGATGTTCCGAGTTTCAAAGCAGAGCCAAATGAATTGCCGCTTCAGGAAAAAATAAACCGAAAAATTCGCCATTCTCTTTCTGCGCTTGGCTTGCACGAATGCCTTTCGCTTCGCTTTACCAGCAAAAAGAAAACCGAATGGGTATTTGGCAATAGCGAAGATAAAAGAGCAAAGCCGGCAGAGCTTTTGAATCCGTTGAGCGAAGAATTGGCCGTGCTGCCAACCAGCCTGTTGCCAAACTTGATTTTCAGCGCAGCAGAAAATGCAAAGCATCAAAAATCGATAAGGCTTTTTGAAGTTTCAAAGGCGCAATTTCCCACGCCGGAAACTGCGAGCGAAAAAGACCCAGGCTTTGAGGAAATTCCTTTGCTTGGCATTGTTTATGCCGAAGCAAAAATGGATTTTTTGCAATTCAAGGGTTTGTTGACTGCTTTCTTTAAGAGATTGCATATTTCCGTGAATTTTGAAGCACCGGAAATTTCCGAAGTATTTTTGCATCCAGGTCGCTCGGCGGTTCTTAAACTCGGTAAAAAAATCCTGGGTTGCTGCGGCGAATTGCATCCTGCTGTTCAGAATAAATTCGATTTGAAAATAAATACTTTTGTGTGTGAAATAGATTTGTCAATTTTGGAAATTGCATTCTTAAAACCAGTTTCTTTTAAAGAATTTTCCAGGCAAATGATTATAGAGCGCGATGTCTCCATAGAGGCAGATGAATCTGTATCTCATGCTGAATTGCTTTCAAAATTCAAGGGCTTTAACCCCAAATACTTGGCAGGCATTGAGCTTTTGAGTGTTTATCAGGGCGAAAAAATTGCCGCAGGCAAAAAAAACCTGCTTTACCGCTTTTATTACCAAGCCCCAGACCGCACTTTAACAGACGATGAAATAAACGCAGTGCATACAAAGCTACGTGAGAGAATTGCAGGGGCAGGGTTGGTGTTGAGGTAGCAAACTACACAAGGCCTTTCTGCTTAACAAACTCCGCTAAAATATCCTCAAAATTCGGTTGCCCGATTTCTTGCAGAGTATATTCCACGCGGGTGGAAGGCTTGTTGATTTTTATTATACGCTCAAGGTCTATAGGCGTTGCGATGATTACGGAATCGCAATCGGCACGATTTATGGTTTCAGATAAATCCTTTATTTGCTGCTCGCCGTAACCCATCGCAGGCAGCAAAGTGCCAATATTTGGATACTCGCGGTATGTATCGGCAAGCTTGCCAACTGCGCAAGGCCTTGGGTCAATGATTTCTGCGGCCCCAAAGCGGTGTGCGGCAACAATGCCGGCGCCGATTTTCATTTCGCCGTGGGTGAGAGTAGGGCCGTCTTCAACAACCAACACTCGTTTGCCTTTTACAGCCTCGTGCTTTGAAACGCTTATCGTTGATGCTGCATCAATAACCGTAGCTTTTGGGTTCACGACAGCAATGTTTTTTCTAACTGCTTGAATGCCGGCAAAATCTGCACTGTCTATTTTATTAATCACCACAACATCAGCAATGCGCAAAGTCACTTCGCCCGGATAGTACGCAAGCTCATGCCCTGGGCGGTGCGGGTCTGTAACGGTTATCATCAAATCCGTATTATAAAAAGGAAAGTCGTTATTGCCGCCATCCCAAAGTATAACATCGCAACCATCTGGATCGTTTTCTGCCGCACGCAAAATCGCTTCGTAATCAACGCCCGCATAAATAACGTTTCCGCGCGTTACATGAGGTTCGTACTCTTCCATTTCTTCAATGGTGCATTTGTGCTTCGCCAAATCCTCAACTGTCGCAAAGCGCTGAACCTTTTGAGCTTCAAGATCACCATAAGGCATTGGGTGGCGAATAGCTATAACCTTAAGCCCATGCGCCATAAGCACCTCAATAATTCTCCGCGAAGTTTGGCTTTTGCCGCAACCCGTGCGCACTGCGCAAACGGATATT
The DNA here is from genome assembly GCA_031281155.1 of Candidatus Fibrimonadaceae bacterium. GTDB lineage: Bacteria > Fibrobacterota > Fibrobacteria > Fibrobacterales > Fibrobacteraceae > Fibrimonas. Next base: position 8,588 of record JAITFT010000195.1, on the reverse strand, counting down.
ACGGGTTTTGTGCTTTTAATCATTGTGTTTTTGTAACCCAAAAACGAAAAATCTGCCCCTGCCGCATTTACTTGCGCACCTATACCCATAGCGTAAGGGTAGGAAACATCGCTGTATGAAAAAACGCATTCATCGGCATCAAAACGCTTAATTAAAGACTCAAGTTCATCTTGGTGAAATATTGGAATACCATCGGGATAAAGCTTTCCCGCAAGCGAAGCGGGATATTTGCGCCCGGCGATATCGGGAATTTGCGCCGCTGTAAATGCTACAACATTATAAGCTTCGTTATTCCTGTAGAAGGTATTAAAATTGTGAAAATCACGGCCTGCCGCACCTATGATTATTACTTTTCTTTGTTTCATGGCTTATCTCCATTTTGAGGAGTAGAATATAGAAAGTTAAAAGCTAAGATATCTTTCACCTGTATCTGGAAGAATTACCACAATGGTTTTACCTTCATATTCCGGCAAATGAGCAAGCCTAACCGCTACTGCTGCTGCAGCACCAGAACTGATACCGCAAAAAATGCCCTCTTCCTTCATTAAACGGCAGGTAAAATCCACTGCTTCTGCTGAAGATATGGTTTCAACTTTATCTATCAAATCAAGATCAAGATTTTTTGGTATAAAACCTGCACCTATGCCTTGAATTTTATGCGGCCCCGGTTTAATCTCCTGCTTATTCAATGCTTGAGTTATCACTGGCGATTCTTCTGGCTCAACAGCAACGGAAATTATTTTTTTGTGTTTTTTAATAAAGCGTGAAACTCCGGTAATTGTTCCCCCAGTGCCCACGCCTGCAACAAAAATATCTACACCGCCGTTTGTGGTCTCCCAAATTTCCGGCCCTGTGGTTTTTTCGTGGATTGCCGGATTTGCTGGATTTTCAAATTGCTGCGGAATAAAGTATTTATCGGGATTAGCATTCTTTAACTCCTCTGCCTTCGCTATTGCGCCCTTCATGCCTTGCGTTCCCAAAGTTAATTCCAAATGCGCTCCGAACCCTGCTAAAATTTTTCGCCTTTCCAAGCTCATTGTTTCTGGCATTGTGAGCATAAGCTCATAGCCTTTTATCGCAGCAACATAAGCAAGGGCAATACCTGTATTGCCCGATGTAGGTTCCAAAATTGTCATTCCAGGTTTTAAAGCACCACGCTCTTCGGCATCGTTTATAAGAGCAACGCCAACACGGCACTTAACGGAAAAAGTAGGATTTCTTGCCTCTATTTTCGCAAGCACAGTTGCCTTTGCATTGCCAACCACTCGATTCAAACGCACAAGCGGCGTATCACCTATGGACTCGGCATTATTTGAAAATTGTGCAGGCATTCTAGCCTCCGTAATTAAGTTGTTTGGGCAATGTAGAAAATTTCTAAATTCCGCAGATGCCTAAAAATTACCTTGCCATAGATTACGGAGAACGGCGAGTTGGAATTGCTTTTGCGAGTGACTCCATTGGCATAGCATTTCCAAGGGAAACAATAGATTTAAGCAAAAAAGACCTGTGGGCCGAGCTAGAAAGGCTGGTAAAAGCAAATAAAATAACCGATTTCGTGCTTGGGATGCCCATTCACCCCAACAATCACCCCGACAGCAAACAGAAAGTCGTTGAAAAATTTGCCGAAACATTGCACAAAAAATTCCCAAAAATAATGCTGCACACTCAAGACGAATCGTACAGCACCCAAGAGGCCGTAGGGGCAATTCCTTGCAGTCGCTCACACAGCCGCCCCCATAGCGAACGCATTGACAAAGCCGCCGCTACCATAATATTACAAAGATTTTTAGAGGGTAATTTCTAATGCACTTCTACTCAGACGAAATAAAAGAACAGCTAAGGGAAGCGGCAGATATTAGCCTTATTATAGAGCAATTCATACCATTAAGGCGAACGGGTGGCGGGAAATTTTTGGGCTTATGCCCTTTCCACAACGATAGCAACCCAAGCATGACTGTGAACCCTGCGCTGGGCATTTACAAGTGCTTTGCTTGCGGTGCAGGCGGCGATGTATTTAAGTTTGTTATGGAACACGAAAAAATGGATTTTCGCTCTGCGATGGAATTTGTGGCGCGAACAGTTGGTTTTATTTTGCCAAAACTCTCGCAAATACCAGATGAAAATTACGAAGAAAAAGATTTAATAAGAAAAATAAATGAGCTTGCCGATTCCTGGTTCAAGGAACAGCTGGCAAAGTCAAGCACAATAAAAACGTATTTGGAAAATAGAGGCATAGCAGAAAAAACCAAAGATTTATTCGGGCTTGGCTATGCACCGCAAAGCGGCTTTTTGGAGCTTGCAGTGAAAAGCGGATTTAAACCCGATCTTGTTGTTAAAGCGGGTTTGGCTTCCAATAAAGACGGTCGCGCTATAGATAAGTTTAGAGATAGATTGATGATTCCTATTTGCAGTTTGTCTGGAGTTATTGTTGGTTTCGGCGGGCGTGATTTAAGCGGAAATAGCCCCGCAAAATATATGAACTCGCCGGAGACTTTGATTTACAATAAAAGCGAAATTCTTTTTGGGCTCGATAAAAGCCGCAGAGCAATATCAAAGGAAAATACGGTTATTCTGGTTGAGGGCTATTTTGATGTTATATCCATGTTTCAAAGCGGCGTGGAAAATGTAGTGGCGATTTCCGGCATTGCAATTTCCGAAACACAAGCAAAGTTATTAAGCAGATACACAAAAAACGCCTGTATAAGCTTAGACGGTGATGCTGCAGGGCAAGCGGCAACAGAGAAGTGCATTGAAATTTTGCTATCGCAAAATTTTTCAATTAATATTGTAAATTTAATAAACGAAAGCGGCGAAAAAACAGATCCCGATTCCCTTGTTAAAGAAGGCGGCGCAGAAGCTTTTAAAAAATTACAGAACAAGGCAAAAAACTGGCTAAACTATTTGGCAGATAAAACTCCGCTTTCTGGCCCCGATGAAAAAGCAAATTTTGTTATAAGAATAAAAAAGCTAATAGCCTCAATGGGTAATCCGGAGCTTCGCAATCAATATTTGAATTTGCTAAGCGAAAGATTTGGAACAACAAAAAAACTGCCTGTTTTACCAACAAAAAAAACAGAAACAACGCAGGTGAATGCGCAAACGGAAATTCCTTGGAAATCTCTCCCTAACGATGAAATATGGCTTGTCAGCGTGATTTTTAGAAATCCAAATCTTCAAGAATTTGCTATTCATATTTGCGATCCTTGTTTATTAAATTCTACTTGGCTTGCTGAACTTTTGGATTATGGCTATGCTCTTTTCGAAGAAAGCGGCAAAATAGACCTTAAAACTCTTTACGATAGGCTGCCGCTTATGCACAAGGATTTGCTGGTGCGTTTGCCAACAAAGCCCTGGACCAACGAATCTGCCATAATTGAATTTTCAAGCAGCGTGTTGAAGCTTCGTATTTCACGTTTAAAAACAGAGCTCAAAACCACTCGAGATAATTTTGAATTATATCAAGAAATTCAGAGTAAAATTAAGCACTACGAGTCTTTGGCAAAGCGCGCCAAAGACGGGGAGAATGTGCTTGGGGAGATTGAAAACTGAAAGGGTGTTCTAAGAAAAACCTGGATTATTTTTGCCGAAGTTATTTCTTAATAAGTTCTCTGGAAGCTGAACCCAGCAAAATAAACCTTGCGGGCTTGCGATGGCTGTCTATCGCTGAGCGAAGAACAGAAAATAAATGTGGAACCAATTGAATTTCATCTATGCAAATAGTTTTATCAGTATTGTTTTCAAAAAAGAATTCTGGTTCTTGCAATTTTCTCAAATCGCCGGAGTTTTGCAAATCCAGATAGATAAATTTTTTAGACTTTTTAACAAGCTGCTTTATCATGGTAGATTTGCCGCATTGCCTTGGCCCTAAAACCGCAACGGCGGGAAAAATTTTTAAATACTCATGCAGTTTTACCTCTGCTAGCCTTTTTATGTACATTTGCATATTGAAAACCTCATTTTCAATTTACAAATATAGAAAATTATTCAAAATAAACTGTGCTCTCCCTCACCGCTGCCGCTATTCTCAAATGAAGCCCCGCCAATTCTGCTTCTGGCAGCAAAGGCTTTAATTCTTGAATTTTTTGCTCATTCAGCTCGTTTGCTGCTTCAAGAAGCCTTTCTTTTAATGCCCTTAGGTTCCTCGCAGGCTTTGCTTTTGGGTAAGCACGAACTTTTACAAGCCTTTTTTGCAATGTTTCCAAATTCGGCTTCACTCTCAAAATTGCTTTATACAAGTAAATATCAAATAAATCCCTTAGCAGCTCCCTTTCATTCCATGCAGCAATTTTATGAGCAAACGCAACCGATAAATCAGCAATTCTTACAATTTTCGCCGGCATTCCATAAAGCGATGCGATTGGCGCAGAAGACATTGCAAGCGATTCGCATTTGCTTTCAACGTTTATTTCAATTTGACAAGACTGCGAAAGATAATTGATATTTATATTCATTACTTTTGAATTTAAAGCTATGCTGAAATCAAGCCCTTGGACATTTGATAATTTTTTCTCAATCAAAGGCTTTAATTCTTTTTTTGAAGTAAAAGGAACAAATACATAATCAACGTCATTTGTATAGCGAGGGCTGTTGAGCAAACGCAAAGCCATGCCGCCCCGAAGAATGGCGTTATTGCCAAATTCCGTGGCAAAAAAGTTTATAACCCAAGCCAAAAGCTCTTCTGTGCTTCTAAAATTTTTCATAAAAACATCTCTCCGCAAAGATTTTAAATTTTGGATTATTATAGCGTTCCAAATATGAGAAAAATATATCTTTATTTAACATGCCGTAATTTATATCGCTGAATATATTGAAGTAAAATTTCTTCCCGCGCAAATAAAAATAAAGCGTGTCTAGTGCAGCTTTTTCTGGCTCGGCAATTAGAACGCCTTTTTCATTTGGCTCAAAGCCAAAGCAGAGTTCTTTTGCCAATTTGTAATAGGATATATTCGGCGCGCCTTTGTATTCCGCAGCTTTTGTTTGGGTGATGCAAAAAATCTGGAAAGGGCTTTCCGAACCAATTAGGCGGCGCATCGCAAGAGCAGAGCCAAGCGATACGTAAGAGTTTTGCCTAATTTTGGCAGAAAGCACTAAACAGTCAAAATTGGCGAGCGTGTAAATCTCTCTGCAATATCTTTTTAAAATTCCTGCTTTTATAAAATTATTTATTATGCTGTGCAAAGATATTTTAGAGCTTTCGTTAAACACAGAAGAAAGTTCCATCAACGAAAGCACGCCACCTACGCTTTCGCCTAGTTTAAACAAATTTTCCGAATATTCCAGCCATTTTTTCATATCGCTAGATAATATAGAAAATTATATATTATTTGTCAATATGAAAACTGAAAGAATCATAGGCATTTGAAACTTTCATTTTATAAACCACCAAGTTTGCCATGTTGTAGAGTAAAAATAGGCAAAAACTCACGTTTTTCCATCGAATTTCGTGATAAAATTTACTATATTCAATTGAATGTTGAGATTTTTTCTTCAAAATTTGCTGGAATGGAAAAACAGCCCGGACCGTAAGCCTCTACTGATACAAGGAGCTAGGCAGGTGGGCAAAACCTGGATTATGAAAGAATTTGGCAAAACATCTTTTAAAAATTTTATTTACATAAACTTTGAAAAAAACGAAAATAGACGCAAACGAAACCTTGCTTATTTTTGATGAAATTCAATATGCTAACGCTCTAGTTAGAACCCCAAATTTACCATTGCTCAGTTATGCGGAGCGTGAGATTTTTAAACTTTATTGCTTGGATATAGGCCTTCTTTCGGCAAGGGCGGCCTTGCATGAATCAGTGCTTTTTGAGTTGGACAATAAAATATTTTCGCATTTCAGGGGTGCCTTGACCGAGCAATTTATTTTGCAAGAGTTAAAAGCAATGGAAAATCTGCCTGTGTATTATTATGCTAGCGAAAGGGGAAGTGCTGAAGTGGATTTTGTGATTCAAAAAAACAATGAAATTATTCCTATTGAGGTAAAAGCGAGCATTAACCTAAAAGCAAAAAGCTTAAAGACTTATATGGAAGATTTTAAGCCTCAAACTGCGATTCGCACATCGCTTGCCAATTTTTCAAAAAACGAAACATTAATAGACATTCCGCTTTATGCTTTTGCCGAAGTTATTTCTGCCACTATTCTCAATGAGGGGCATTTTCATTTGATTGATGGAGATTCTTTCGAAAATATTTCATAAATTTCTTTCCAATCTTGTTTATAAAGCCCTGTGTCTTTATCTGCTATATTTCTAAACATTTTAGAAGAATAAAATAATTCGGAAGCTAAATTTACATCTATTTTTTTATCTTTAACGAGCGCATTTAATACATTTTCACTTATCAGTTCTATATATTTAGTCAACTCTCTATCAACATATTTTAGCACTTGTAAAGAAGCTAAAGTACAAAAGCAAATTTGATGAGTTTCTTCGTGATATGTTAAATCTTCTAAAAAATCTTTTTTTGATATATCGCCTCTTATGTAATATTGCAATTTACTTTGAACTTTATCATTTGCAACTGGACCTTCCACAATATCAAAATCGTGAATTTGCTTAGTTGATTCTTCATTTCTATTTTCAACAATAAAATCCAGCCATTCTTCGGTATAGCCATTAAAAGTTTTCTTTTTGCAGATATAATCTACGAAAGAACTTTCTATAAAATTAAAAACCGAAACAAAGCCGCTGACATTGTGGTGTCTGCCTTTTTTTTTGCCCAATTTTCAGCGTGATGTTTAAATTTCGTTACATAAAAGCCTTTGCCGAAATCAGTATAAGGCCTGCATTTTTCAAGGTTAATTTCTTCTATCGGAACGTAGCCTCCATGATACACAAGCACTATCTAAGTCCTCCGTTGTTTCGGCAAACTTCATAAATATCTCTAACGGCCCAAACAATGTTTTCTGTATGCAATGCCCACCATTCTTCAAGCAAATAATTTAATCCTCCATATTTTTTTAAGTAATCATAGGCATTTGAAGCTTTCATTTTATAGGCATCAGCAAAAGCAGGAATAATAGAAGCGATAAAGCTTATTTTGTTTGCGTCTTCTGAATTTTCAATTCTTTGCATAAGATCTCCTTATGCGAAAATATAGAAAATAATGAGCCACTCTAACCGTAAATCAAAAGCTTATGACCTTTGGACTCTAGCTGCTTTATCATGGTAGATTTGCCTTAACACAGCGAACACTGAACAGATTCTCCTTGTCGTTGAAGTACCTGTCCACGCCGCTGCGGTTGCCGTACATGTACCGGAACCATGCGTAGCTAGCATCGACCTCCGTAGCAGACCACCAGTCGCCGTAGTAGCCGACATTGTAGAAAAAGCCACTAGAAATGCCGTAGCCACCCGGAAGGGCCGAAAAGCCGAAATCGTCAGTGCCGTTACCGACATTCCAGCCGCTACTAGCCTTGAGTTTGGTTCCAGCATTCGACCCAACATGATTCGTCAGCACATCCCACTCGGCATCGCTAGGCAAATGCCAGCCGGGAGGGCAAACAGTGAGGGCAGTAGCCCAATTGTAAAGACGACCGTAAGTATCACAGTTGCTTGAAATATTATCGCAACAAGCACTGCCGCTTGCCTCGAAATTCAAATTCTCGGCCATCCAAGTCTGAGAGCCGATCCTAATGGTTTTATATGTCTTGCCATCGCGAGAATCACGCAAAGAACCGTATGCCACGGAACTGCTACCGCCATCATCGCCTGAGCAAGAAAATGTGAATGTCAAGGCTATGGAAATAGCCGCAAAAAGAGTGGTTTTTACTCTGTTCATGATGTTTCCTCCTTATTGGGGGATTGTGAGCCGACTTCCGGAGGTAAATATAGAAAAACTTCAAAAAGTTTATACATGCCTTAATGCCTCAGCTATAAGTTTGCCGACATCTGCGCCGTGCCCTAAGGCTTCAACGGCTTTTTCAACAGCCTTCTTTGCTACAGGCTCCTTTACGCCAAGAGCGTGAAGGGCAAGAATTGCCTCTTGCTGGGCAAAAGGAAGGGCAAGCGAGGATTTTTCGCCAGCGGTGGCAGAAATGGAAAGAGCTTTGTCTTTCAAGGCTAGCACTAGCAATTCTGATGTTTTTTTGCCAATGCCCTTTATTTTTGAAAGACCTTTGGAATCTTCCATGGCAATTAAAGAAAGCAAATCGTTAGGCGAAATAGAACTTAAAATTCGCTGCGCCATTTTCGGCCCAATGCCGGTTACATCTATTAAATTCAAAAATAATTCTTTTTCTTGAAGCTCCAAAAAGCCATAAAGAGTTAGGGAATCTTCCCGCACAACAAGGTGCGTTAGCATAGCTACTTCCGAACCTTCGGCAGGCAATAAATCGCCCGTGCGAGCGCTTACATTCACCCCATAGCCAACGCCACCGCATTCAATCACGGCCATTAGCGGAGTTTTCTGAACCAAAAGCCCGCGAAGCCGCTCTATCACTGCCACTCCCAAGTAGTGCCGTCTTTGCTGTCTTTTATAATAACGCCAATGGATAGCAACTCATCGCGCAATTTATCGCTCTCTGCAAAGTCTTTGTTTTTGCGAGCCAAATTGCGTTTTTCTATAAGACTCTCTGCTTTTGTGAT
>JAITFT010000090.1 GCA_031281155.1 Candidatus Fibrimonadaceae bacterium | reverse complement strand
GCCCCGTTTCCCTATCAACGGCAAAGCCGGAACTTGAGCCGGTAATCTCAATTATGCAAAAAGCACTGCAAAACAACGCTTCCTCTCACCTTGTGGAGCTATATGAGCGCGGATATTTTGAATACAGAAAAAATAAATTGTTTAAGCAGCTTACAGAGGAAGAATTAGCATATATAAACAACACGCCGGTTGTAAAGTTTGTAAGTGAAAGCGATTCTTATCCGCATAAATTTTACAATACCCACGACAAACAATGGCAGGGGATTTCATTTGATTTATTAAAAGAAGTATCCAAGCTCACAGGGCTTAATTTTGAACTTGCCAATGATCGGCACGCAAAGCTGGGTGATTTGCTGAGAATGGTTTCCAACGGGGAAGTACCCATGTTTCTCGATATGATCCGCACCAGCGAGAGAGAAAAACTTTTTATTTGGACAGAAGCCAATGCCTTAACGGATAACTTTGCATTTCTTTCCAAAGTTTCATTTCAAAGAAACAATTTAAACGATATAATAGGTTTGAAAGTCGGCGTGGTCAAAGGTTCGGCAATGGAAGAAATGTTCGTTGAATGGTTTCCATTCCATAAAAGCCTCCACAGATACGATAGTTTCAACGAGCTTCAACGCGCTCTGGAACGAGATGAAGTAAACGTGATTATGACCAATATGAACAGGCTTCTCGCTATGTCGAATTATTATGAAAAGCCTGGCTTTAAAGCTGATATTGTAATTGAACCACCATATTATTCCGGTTTTGGCTTTAATAAAGACGAAGTTGTTTTGCGTTCTATTATAGATAAAGCGCTTGCATTAACCGATGCGAGCAATATTACAACATATTGGAAAAGCAAAACTTTTGATTACCAGAAAAAAATGGGGGAAGAGCGAGGTCGCTGGATAGTTGCCGCCTTTATTTCCCTTGCGTTGATTATTATTTTACTTATAATCATATATTTAAAAGACATGAGCAAAAACAGAGCGGCTGCCGAAGTGCACGATCAAGCAATGTTAATGCTGGATTCAACCCCGTTGTGCTGTCAGTTATGGAATAGCAATCTGAAAAAAATAGATTGCAACCTGGAAACTGTCAGGCTTTTTGGATTTAGGGACAAAGAGGATTTTTTAGAAAGATATTTCGAGATTTACCCTGAGTTTCAGCCAGATGGAGAACGCTCTGTTGAAAAAGTCACTAGACATATCAAAAAAACCTTTAAAGAGGGCAGCAGTTCTTTGGCTTGGACTTACAAAATGCTTGATGGCACGGAAATGCCTTCGGAAATTATTTTTGTTCGAGTCAAGCGGCAAAATAGCTATGTCGTAGCCGGATATACACGTGATTTACGCGAATATAAACGCATGTCGGCAAGAATTGAAACGATAATAAATAATCTTCCAGGAATGGTATTTCAGCAGCTTTACAATCCGCCGGAATATACCTATACCTTTGTCAGCGAAGGTTGCAAAGAATTGCTGGGATATACCACAGAAGAGCTGATGAACAGCAATTCGATTAAGCTGGTGCATCCCGATGATATTGTCTCCCTTGAAAAACATAGCGCAGAAACGATCCCCTTTGGCTTGCCTTTTGATGCCATTTTCCGAATTATAACAAAAGATGGTACGATAAAATGGGTATGGGAACGCAGCAGGGTAATTGAGAAAAATCTAGACGGTACCCCTTATATGGTGGAAGGTTACTACAGCGATATCACTGGGCAGCAACTATTGGAGGCGGCCGAAATGGCCAACCGTGCGAAATCTGAATTTCTTGCGATGATGAGCCACGAAATACGCACTCCTATGAACAGCATAATGGGTTTTGCAGAACTTGCAACAGACAGCGACTCTATGCCTCAAATGAAAGATTTCCTAGAAAAGATTACCGACAGCACAAGATGGCTCTTGCATATTATAAACGATATTCTAGATATATCAAAAATAGAAGCCGGAAAAATGGAACTGGATTATATACCTTTCAACTTGCACGAAGTTTTCTCCCGCTGCCAGTCCGTAATTTTACCAAACGTTAAAGAAAAGGGCCTTGAACTGAGTATTTATGCAGAACCGTCAATCGGCAAAAAGCTGCTTGGCGATCCGGTTAGGCTTTATCAAATTCTTATGAATCTTCTGTCTAATGCAGTGAAATTTACAAACACGGGGACAGTAAAATTCTCATCATCAATAAAAAAATCAAACGATACTCATACAACCGTTTATTTTGAAGTAAAAGATACCGGCATTGGCATGAATTCCGAGCAGATTAAAAAAATATTCAATCCCTTCACCCAGGCAGATTCCAGCACAACACGCGATTACGGAGGCACGGGGCTTGGGCTTACAATAGCCAAAAATATTGTGGAGTTGATGGGCGGAAAGTTGGAAGTTGAGAGTTCACCGGGAATTGGCAGCGCTTTCAGCTTTGAAGTGACATTTAATACAATAGATGCGCCAGATGACATGCCTGGCCAAAAGAGATTCGATGTAATCGAAAGGCCTTATTTTGATGGTTTGGTGCTGATTTGCGATGATAACTCTTTGAACCAGCAGGTTATATGCGCTCACCTTGCGCGTGTGGGCTTGCAAACAATAGTAGCCGAAAATGGCAAGGTTGGCGTGGAGATAGTGCAGGAACGCAAGAATAAGAATGAAAAACCATTCGACTTGATTTTAATGGATATGTTCATGCCGGTTATGGATGGAATGGAAGCAGCCACAAAAATAATGGCTATTGATACAAGGTCTCCCATTATTGCAATGACAGCCAATGTAATGACCAGCGAACTGGAAAAATACAAAAAGCACGGAATGCCCGATTGCCTTGGCAAGCCTTTTACTTCGCAGGAACTGTGGCAGCTTTTACTAAAGTATTTCACGCCTATAAGCACAGAAAACGTAGTCAGCAATATAGACGATGACATAGAACAGCAAAAAATGATACTGCTCAATTTCTATAAAAATAACCAAACCGTGCACATCGAAATAGCAGAAGCAGTTGCCGCCGGAGATACAAGGCTGGCGCACAGATTGGCGCATACCCTGAAAGGGAGTGCAGGGCTGATTGGCAAAACCGGTTTGAGAAATGCTGCTTCAGATATTGAAGCCTTGCTTAGAGACGGAACCGCCTCCATTTGGGACAATAAAATGAATATTCTCAAAACCGAATTAACGCAGGTTCTTGAAGAATTAAAACCTCTGCTTGAAGACCCTTCAAAGCAAGAGAAACCCCAAATGCTAGACACCGAGCAAACATTGGCTTTGTTTGAAAAGCTTGGCCCCATGCTCGAAAAGGTCAACCCTGAATGCGTGGACTTGCTCAGTGCTATCCGTGCCGTTTCCGGAGCAGAAGAACTTGCGCGGCAAATAGAAAACTATAACTTTAAAGCCGCTGCCAAAACGCTTGCTGAATTAAAGAATAAAATGGGGGGAACCTCATGAATAAAATTAAGAAGTGCCTTTTATTAATTGCAGTATTATTACCTGCCATGCTTTCAGGTTGCGGCTCAACTGAGAATGAAAGGCAGCCTGATAAGCCATTGGGTTTCTCCTCGTTTAGAGATGTTCCCGGCGTGACTGCCGAAGAAATCAAAGCAATTGAGACTGTTCTTGCAAAAAGGCAGTCTTTTTCTTATGCAATGTTGCCGTGCACAGAGGCATTTGTTGATGCCAATGGTGAAATAAGAGGATTTGCCGCCCTTGTATGCGAATGGCTCTCGGAGTTTTTTGGAATACCGTTTGTTCTGGGGCATTGTACGTGGGATGAACTGCATGAAGGGCTGCGAAACGGCAATATTGATTTTACCCACGACTTGACGCCCACTCCGGAACGGCGGCAAATTTTTCACATGACCAGCAGCATTGCCCAGCGTCCTATTAAATATTTCCGGCTTTCCGGCAGCAAACCTATTTCCGAAATTGCAAAAGAGCGCCCTCTGCGTTATGCAATTCTAGCCGAGACAACAACAATTGACGAAGTTAAACGCTATGCAATTGAAAGTTTCGAGCTAGTATTAATTGACAAATATGAAGATGCTTATGACTTGTTAAAAACAGGTAAAATCGACGCTTATATAGTAGAAAATGTTGCGGAGACTGCTTTTGATATTTACGGAGATATTGTAGCTTCAGATTTTTTACCGCTGATATATTCTCCAGTTTCCTTTACAACATATAATCCGGAGCTTGCGCCCTTTATCTCTGTTGTCCAAAAAGCATTAGATAACGGCGCTATTCATTTTTTGAACGACTTGTACAATCAGGGAAATCAGGAATATTTGAAGCACAAATTTTTTATGCGGTTGAACGATGAAGAACGGGAATATTTAAAAAACCATACCGTTATACCATTCATGGCAGAACACGATAATTATCCTGTCAACTTTTATAACGTTCGCGAAAAACAATGGCAGGGAATGGGTTTAGATGTAATGCGCGAAGTGGAAAAACTCACTGGTCTTGAATTTAAAATTGTTAATGAGCCGCATACCGAATGGTACGAAATATTGCAAATGCTTGAAAACGGAGTAGTACCCATGGTTCCTGAATTAGTTCGTTCAATAGACCGGGAAGGCCGTTTTTTATGGCCAAATAACAGTTTTACAAATAACCAGCCCATACTTATATCAAAAATTAATCATCGCAATATTAGCATAAACGAAGTTTTATCGGTGAAAGTCGGATTGGGCAAAGGGACTGCGTATAGTGAATTATTCAAAAGATGGTTTCCGGAACATAAAAACATAATAGAATTTGACAGCCACAACGCAGCTCTAGATGCCTTAATGCTTAATGAAGTTGATATGGTAATGGGAAGTACCCACAGCCTTCTGTACATGACGCATTTTCGGGAACTTCTGGATTATAAAGCAAATATTATATTCGACGGCGCAGGTTACGAATCAACATTCGGATTTAATGTAAACGAAACAGTTTTGCGTTCCATCATTGACAAGGCACTTGATTTAATAGACACAAAGAAAATCAGAGAAGACTGGCTGCGCAGGAGCTATGACTATCGTATAAAAATAGCGCAAGCTCGGATGCCATGGATAATCAGTGCCGCCGGAATTCTGTTAATAGCTCTTGTTTTTTTAATATTCTTCTACATAAGAAATGTCAAAAACTTAAAAATTATCGCTAATCAAGCAGCTACTGTAAATAGCATGAATAAAAGAATTGAGGCGATGGTTAATAACCTTCCCGGAGCTGTGTTTCAAACTATTTATGAACCGCCTAATTACCCTTATATCTTTATCAGCAAGGGATGCAAAGAAATTACAGGGTACACGCCAGAAGAAATGATGGGAGAGAATGCAGTTAGATTTTCTGATTTGATTCATCCCGAAGACGTAGATAATGTTATGAAAATTGATTCCGAAACGCTCTTAAAGGGTTTGCCGTTCGAGGCTGTTTACAGATTTATAACAAAAGACGGTACAATTAAATGGATTTGGGAACATAGCCATGTGATTGAAAAAAAGCCAGACGGTACTCCGTATCTTACCGAAGGGCATTATCTAGATATTACGGAACGGCGCTTGCTTGAGATAGCCGAAATGGCTAACCGTGCAAAAACCGAATTTTTAGCAACAATGAGCCACGAAATACGCACTCCTATGAACAGCATTATGGGCTTTGCAGAACTTGCGCATGATTTGGCTATTGTACCTCAGGTTAAGGGCTATTTATGTAAAATTACCGATAGCACAAGATGGCTCCTGCGTATTATAAACGATATTTTGGATATATCGAAAATAGAAGCCGGGAAAATGGAACTGGAACATGTACCCTTTGATTTGCAAGAGGTTTTTTCCCGTTGCCAGTCTGTAATATTACCCAACATTAAAGAAAAAGATCTTGAACTGAGTATTTACGCAGAACCATCAATCGGCAAAAAACTGCTCGGCGATCCGGTTAGGCTTTATCAGGTGCTTATGAACCTTTTGTCCAATGCCGTAAAATTTACAAACACTGGAATAGTAAAGTTCTCATCGACAATAAAAGATTCGGACGATACTCATACAACTGTTTACTTTGAAGTAAAAGACACCGGCATTGGCATGAGCTCCGATCAGATTAAAAAAGTATTTAACCCGTTTATTCAGGCAGACTCCAGCACAACACGCGATTACGGAGGCACGGGGCTTGGGCTTTCAATAGCCAGAAATATTGTGGAGCTAATGGGCGGAAAGTTAGTAGTGGAAAGCTCGCTGGGTATTGGCAGCACTTTCAGTTTTGAAATAACATTTAATACAATAGAAGCACTTGATGATACACCCAGCCAAAATAGATTTGATATAATCGAAAAACCTTACTTTGATGGCTTGGTGCTGATCTGCGATGACAACTCTTTGAACCAGCAGGTTATATGCGCTCATCTTGCGCGTGTGGGTTTGCAAACAATGGTAGCTGAAAATGGCAAAATTGGCGTAGAGATGGTGCGGAAACGCAAGGAAAATAACGAAGAGCCATTCGACCTGATTTTAATGGATATGTTCATGCCGGTTATGGACGGAATGGAAGCCGCCACAAAAATAATGGCTATGAATACAGGAACTCCCATCGTTGCAATGACAGCCAATGTGATGATTAGCGAACTGGAAAAATACAAGAAGCACGGAATGCCAGATTGCCTTGGCAAGCCTTTTACATCGCAGGAATTATGGCAAATTTTATTAAAGTACTTCACTCCTATAAGCACTGAACCCATAAGCTGCAATATAGACGACGATATGGAACAGCAAAAAATGATGCTGCTCAATTTCTATAAAAATAACCAAACCGTGCACACCGAAATAGCAGAGGCAGTTGCCACCAATGATATAAGGCTAGCGCACAGGCTGGCGCACACCCTGAAAGGGAGCGCAGGGCTAATTGGCAAAACCGCTTTGAGAAACGCTGCTTCAGATATTGAGACATTGCTTAGAGACGGAACCGCCTCTATTTGGGATAATAAAATAAATATTCTCAAAACCGAGCTAATGCAGGTTCTTGAAGAATTAAAGCCTCTGCTTGAAGAATCCTCAGAGCAAGAGAAACCCCAAATGCTAGATGTTGAGCAAACATTGGCTTTATTTGAAAAGCTTGGCCCCATGCTCGAAAAAGTCAACCCTGAATGCGCAGATTTGCTTAGCAGTATCCGCGCTGTTTCCGGAGCAGAAAAACTCGCTCAACAGATAGAAAACTACAACTTTAAAGACGCAGCAAAAACGCTTGCCGAATTAAAGAGTAAAATGGGGGAAGGCCATGAATAAAATCAAAGCATGTATTTTGTTTATGGCAATACTATTGTTAGCCATGCTTTCAGCTTGCATTGAAAGCGAAAAACGATCTCATAAGCCATCGACTTTCTCCTCATTCCGAGAAATTCCCGGCGTGACTGCCGAAGAAATTGCCGCAATCGAAGCACTCCAGCAAAAAAGCGGCTCTTTTGTTTACGGAATGATGCCGAGCACCGAGGCGTTTATTAACAGGGGCGGCGAGATACGAGGGTTCACTGCGCTTTTTTGCGATTGGCTGACAGAGTTGTTTGGGATTCCGTTTAAGCCGCAGCTTTTTACATGGGCAGATTTATTTGAAGGGCTTGAAAACAGCTCAATTGATTTTGTCGGAAATTTGACGGCAACCGATGAGCGGCGGAAAACTTTTTTGATGACCGATGCCATCACCCAGCGCTCTGTTAAGGCTTTTCAGATTGTGGGTAGCGAGCACCTTTCCGAAATTGCTCAAACGCACCTGCCGCGCTATGCGCTTCTTTCAGGAACTACAACCGTAGATGCTGTTTTGGCTTATGCGGGCGGCACATTTGAGCCTGTGTATGTGTCTGAATATGTTGAGGCGTACGAACTTTTGAAAGCGGGAAAGATTGATGCCCTTGTCGCTGAAAATGCCAACGAAACGGTTTTCGATGCTTACGGTGACATTGTAGCGAGAGATTTTTACCCGCTGATATACAGCCCGGTCTCTCTTACAACAAATAATCAGGCACTTGCGCCGATTATCTCCGTTGTGCAAAAGGCGCTGGACAACAACGCTATCTACCACCTGAACGAACTCCATAGCCAAGGCTATCGGGAATATATGAAACACAAACTGTTTATGCGGCTTACCGAAGAGGAAATCGAATATATAAAAAAGCACCCCGTTGTACCGTTCGCAGCGGAGTCCCACAATTATCCGATAAGCTTTTTTAATACTCGCCATAAGGAGTGGCAGGGGATAAGTTTCGACGTGCTGCAGGAAATTGAAGCTCTCACAGGTCTTGAATTTGTGGTTGCCAATAAACCTAATGTTGATTTTCCGGAATTGTTCAGATTGCTTGAAAGCGGCGATATGCTTATGGTTTCCGAGCTGGTTCGTTCGAGGGATCGTGAAGGGCGCTTTTTGTGGCCAAGCACTCCGTTTCTAATAGACAATACTGCGCTTATATCCAAAACGGAACATCGCGATATTAACGCTCACGAGGTTTTGTCGGTAAAAGTGGGGCTCACTAAAAACAGCGCACACTCCATGCTGTTCAATAAATGGTTTCAAGATCATAAAAAAACTGTGGAATATAACAGCAAGGAAGAAGCCCTCGGGGCTTTGATAGACGGCGAAGTTGACATGATAATTACAAGCGCAGTTACCCTTCTGTGGCTGACGAATTTTTTAGAGCTTCCGGGATATAAGACCAATATTGTGTTCAACAGCGTTTATGAATCGGCTTTTGGGTTTAACAAAGATGCTGGCGTTCTGCTCTCCATTGTTAATAAGGCACTTGAATTGATTGACACCGAAGCGATTTCCGGGCGGTGGCTACGCAAGACTTATGACTACCGCGTAAAACTGGCACAGGCGCAAACGCCGTGGATGATCGCCCTCGCTGCCACGCTCGCCATGCTGCTTATTATCATTACAGTTATATATGTGAGGGACAAGAGGAAAAATAAAACAATCATTGACGGGCTGCGCAGGGCAGAGGTTGCTGAGGAAAGCAACAAGGCCAAGAGCAGATTTTTGGCCATGATGAGCCACGAAATACGCACACCCATGAACAGCATTGTGGGTTTCGCAGAACTTGCGCTAGACAGCGAGTCCAGACCTCAAGTAGATGATTATTTGAAAAAAATTACCGATAGCACAAGATGGCTCTTGCGTATTATAAACGATATTCTAGACATTTCAAGAATAGAAGCCGGAAAAATGGAACTGGATTATGTGCCTTTCGGTTTGCACGAAGTTTTTTCCCGTTGCCAGTCCGTAGTTTTACCCAGCATTAAAGATAAAGGACTTGACTTGAGTATTTCCGCTGAACCATCAATCGGTAAAAAACTAATCGGCGATCCAGTAAGGCTTTACCAGATTCTTATGAACCTTCTGTCCAATGCAGTAAAATTTACAGACACGGGAACAATAAAATTCACATCGGCAATAAAAAGTTCAAACGATGCCCATACAACTGTTTACTTTGAAGTAAAAGACACTGGCATTGGCATAAGTTCCGAGCAGATTAAAAAAATATTTAACCCCTTTACCCAAGCCGATTCCAGCACAACGCGCAATTACGAAGGAACAGGGCTTGGGCTTGCAATAGTCAAAAATATTGTAGAGCTGATGGATGGAAAACTGGCAGTAGAAAGCTCGCCAGGCGCAGGCAGCACTTTCAGTTTTGAAATAACATTCAATACAATAGACGTGCCAAATGAAATATCCCAAAAGAGTTTTGACATAGTCGAAAGGCCTTACTTTAATGGTTTGGTACTGATTTGCGATGATAACTCTTTAAATCAACAGGTTATATGCGCCCATCTCGCACGTGTTGGACTGCAAACAATGGCGGCGGAAAACGGCAAAATCGGCGTAGAAATGGTGCGGGAACGCAAAAGTAAAAATGAAAAGCCCTTCGATTTAATTTTGATGGATATGTTTATGCCGGTTATGGATGGAATGGAAGCCGCCGCAAAAATAATCGCTATGAATACGGGAGCTCCCGTTGTTGCAATGACAGCTAACGTAATGGTCAACGAACTTGAAGAATACAAGAGAAACGGAATGCCAGACTGCCTTGGCAAACCTTTTACAACGCAAGAGCTGTGGCAGCTTTTATTGAAATATCTCAAGCCCGTAAGCACCGAGCTTTTATGCGGCAACATAGATGACGATGATATGGAGCAGCAAAAAATAATGCAGCTTAACTTCTATAAAAGCAATCAAGCTGTGCACACCGAAATAGCAGAGGCTGCTGCTGCCGGAGATACAAAACTGGCGCACAGACTGGCGCATACCCTGAAAGGGAGTGCAGGGCTGCTTGGCAAAACCGACTTGAGGAATGCTGCTTCAGAGGTAGAAGCATTGCTTAGAGATGGAACTGCCTCTGTATGGGACAATAGAATGAATGTTCTCAAAACCGAATTAATGCGGGCTCTTGAAGAATACAAGCCCCTGCTCAATAAAATTTCAAAGCAAGAAAGACCCGTATTAGACACCGAGCAAACATTGGCTCTGTTCGAAAAACTTGGCCCCATGCTCGAAAAAGTCAATCCCGAATGTGTGGATTTGCTCGATAGCATCCGCGCTGTTCCCGGGGCAGAAGAACTTGCGCAGCAGATAGAAAACTATAACTTTAAGGCTGCCGCCAAAACGCTTGCTGAATTGAAGAATAAAGTGGGGGAGCACCATGAATAAAATCAAGATATGCATTTTATTTATGGCGGTATTTTTGTCAGCCATGCTTTCAGCTTGCACTGAAAGCGGAAAGCAATCCAATAAATCATTGGGCTTTACCTCGTTTAGAGATGTTCCCGGCATAACAAAAGAAGAAATCAAAGCAATTGAAGCTCTCAAGGAACAAAACAATGCTTTTGTATATGCTTCAACTTTGGGTACAGAGGCATTTATAAAAGAAGATGGTCAAATAGGCGGCTATATTGCCATGTTTTGCGATTGGCTTACTACACTCTTTGGAATTCAGTTTGTACCGGAAATTCACGAGCTGGGCAACTTATACGATAGGCTAAATTCTGGCAAGATAGATTTTGCCGGAATAACTGTTGCCCCTCAATTAGCTGATCTTTATATTTCTTCCGATCCCATTGCCAATCGTACTGTAAAAATCATGCAGATTGCTGGCAGTCAGCCCCTAGATGTGATTGCCACGTATCGCCTGCCTCGTTATATATTTTTAGAAGGCTCTGTTACCTATGCTGATGTTTCCGCTTTGCTTGCGCCGGGTTCTTTCGAGGCAACTTTTTACGATGATTACGAAATCATTTATCAAATGTTATTAAACGATGAAGCTGATGCCTTTATCGCAATGGGCACTGCAGAAGGGGCTTTTGATCATCTTGGCTATGTGGTATCAGAACACTTTTTTCCATTGATCTTTAATCCTGTTACCATGACTGCAAGAAATCAGGAATATGAGCCAATCATCTCAGTTGTAACAAAAGCTCTTCGAAACGGTGGCATTCAATATCTTACGCATTTGTATAATCTTGGATATGAAAAATATCTGACTCATAAGCTTTCATTGCGTTTAACACCTGAAGAACGCCAATACATCAAAGATAATCCTGTTATAAAAATTGGGGCTCAATATTATAATTATCCCATTGATTTCTATAACTCCCATGAAAAAGAATGGCAGGGAATAATGATAGATATACTTAATGAAATATCTTCCCTAACTGGCTTGACCTTTGAGATAGTAAATTCGCCAAATACAGAATGGCCGCAAATTATGCAAATATTGGAAAATAAGGAAGTGTCGCTTGTAACTCAGCTCGGATATACTGCTGATAGATCGGAGCGTTTTCTGTGGCCTGAAACTATTCTTATGCGGGAGTATTTTATTTTAATTTCTAAATCAAGTTTGCCAAGACTCAAAATTACAGAAATTATGAACGCCAGAGTGGGCATGATCAAGGATTTTTCACATACGGCCATGTTTCAACAATGGTTTCCAAATCATGCTTATGCAACTGTTTACGATAATTTTTATGATACATTTGCCGCTTTGGAACGCGGAGATATTGATGTGATGATGGGCAGCACAATTCAACTTCTTGCTTTGACAAATTACTATGAACTCACTGGTTATAAAGCCAACTTTATATTTGATTACAACTATAACATATACCCCGGTTTTAATCTAGATGAAGCTATTCTAATTTCCATAATGGATAAAGCATTTCAGATTATTGACATCAAAGCCATTTCAAAACATTGGATGAGCATGACCTTTGATTATCAGGTAATGCTTCTGCGTGTACAGCGTCCATGGTTATTCGGTGCAATTGGTTTATCTCTAATTGTAATTGTTCTAATTTCTGTTTTCTTCGTAAGGAGCCGAAACACCGGAAAAAAACTGGAAAAGCTTGTTGTGCTCAGAACCGGAGAATTGCAAACTCGAACAGAAGAAGCCTTGGCAGCTTCCCATTCCAAGTCTGTGTTCCTCGCAATGATGAGCCACGAAATTCGCACGCCCATGAACAGCATAATGGGTTTTGCAGAACTCGCAACAGACAGCGACTCTATGCCTCAAGTAGATGATTACCTGAAAAAAATTACCAGTAGCACAAGATTGCTCTTGCGTATTGTAAATGATATTCTGGATATTTCAAAAATAGAAGCTGGAAAAATGGAACTGGAAAGCGTGCCTTTCGACCTGCATGGAATTTTTTCCCGTTGCCAGTCTATGATTCTACCTGGCATTAAAGAAAAAGATCTTGACCTGAGTATTTATGCAGAACCGTCAATCGGTAAGAAACTGCTAGGTGATCCGATTAGGCTTTATCAGGTGCTTATGAATCTTCTAACCAATGCCGTAAAGTTTACAAACAATGGAATAGTAAAATTCTCATCGGCAATAAAAAATTCAAACGATACTCATACAACTATTTACTTTGAAGTAAAAGACACTGGCATTGGCATAAGTCCCGAGCAGATTGAAAAAGTATTTAACCCCTTTACCCAAGTAGATTCCAGCGCAACGCGCAATTACGAAGGAACGGGGCTTGGGCTTACAATAGCCAAAAATATTGTAGAGTTGATGGATGGAAAACTCACAGTAGAAAGCTCACTGGGGGCAGGCAGTACTTTCAGCTTTGAAATAACGTTTAATACAATAGACGTGCCGAATGATGCATCCAGCCAAAATAGATTTGACATAATCGAAAAGCCTCACTTCGAAGGTTTGGTGTTGATTTGCGATGATAACTCTTTGAACCAGCAGGTTATATGCGCTCACCTTGCGCGTGTTGGGCTGCAAACAATAGCGGCAGATAACGGCAAAATCGGCGTGGAGCTGGTGCAGGAACGCAAAAGAAAAAATGAAAAACCCTTTGACTTGATTTTGATGGATATGTTTATGCCGGTTATGGACGGAATGGAAGCTGCAGCAAAAATAATAGCTATGGATACAGGTTCTCCCATCGCAGCAATGACAGCCAATGTGATGACCAGCGAATTGGAAAAATACAAGAGAAATGGAATGCCAGATTGTCTTGGCAAGCCTTTCACATCGCAGGAGCTGTGGCAGCTTTTATTGAAATACCTCACACCTGTAAGTTCTGAGCCCATAAGCGGTAATATAGATGAATATGACGATATTATAGAACAGAAAAAAATAATGCAGCTCAATTTCTATAAAAACAATCAAGCCGTGCATACCGAAATAGCAGAAGCATTTGCCACCGGAGATATAAAACTGGCGCACAGGCTGGCGCATACCCTAAAAGGAAGCGCGGGGCTGCTTGGCAAAGCGGCTTTGAGAAGTGCCGCTTTGGAGGTTGAATCGTTGCTTAAAGACGGAACTGCCTCTATTTGGGATAATAAAATGAATATTCTCAAAACCGAATTAATGCGGACTCTTGAAGAATTCAAGCCTTTGCTTGAAGAAACCGCAAAACGGGAGAAAACCGTATTAAATACCGAACAAACATTGGCTTTGTTTGAAAAACTTGGCCCCATGCTCGAAAAAGTTAATCCCGAATGCGTGGATTTGCTTGATACCATTCGTGCAGTTCCTGGGGCAGAAGAGCTTGCGCAGCAAATAGAAAATTATAACTTTAAGCTTGCTGCTAAAATACTTGTTGAACTAAAAAACAAAATTGGAGAAATGCCATGAACGAAACAAAGAAGTACGGTGTCCTCGTTGTAGATGACGAAAACAACAATATTATCGCGCTTACAAGCATCTTGAAGCATGAATATACCGTTTATGCTGCGAAAGACGGGCAGAGTGCTATTGAGGCGGCTGAAAATTGCCTGCCCGACATTATTCTGCTTGATATTATCATGCCCGATATGGACGGATATGCTGTAATTACCGCATTTAAAAACTCTGAAAAAACGAAGGACATTCCTGTTATCTTTGTTACAGGACTTACAAGCCCCGAAGACGAAGAAAAAGGCTTGGCTTTTGGGGTTGCAGATTATATACTCAAGCCCTTTTCCCCTGCCATAGTCAAGCTTAGGGTTCGAAATCAAATAAAGCTGCTGGAGCAGTTTAGCGCTAATGAATACGATATAATGAAATACAAGCTTTCAAACGATGCTTTGAAGATTGCGCTATGGGATATGAATATTGTGGAAGATGACATCGAAAACCCAAAGTTCAAGTGGTCGCAGGAGTTTCGCGATATAATTGGCTTTTCTGATGAAAACGATTTTCCGAATACAAGTGAAGCTTTAATCAATCGGCTTCATCCTGAAGATACTGAAAGGACAATCGCTGCCTTTACGGCACATTTAAGAGATTATACCGGAAAAACTCCTTACGATATTGAGTACCGCCTTAAAAAGAAAAGTGGTGAATACCGGTATTTCCATGCATTAGGCAGCTCGCAAAGAGATAGTGCCGGTGCTCCGTTCAGAATGGCTGGCGCTATTATGGACATAACCGAAAAAAAGCAGGCGGAAGATAAGGCACGAGAGGAAGAAGAGCGGTTAAGAATTATGCTCGATGCAATGCCCCTCGCTTGCTGTTTAATTAGGCGTGATCACCATTTAACCTATATAAACCAAGAGGCTGTTAACCTGTTCGGTGAGTCCAGCAAAGAAAAGCTTACCGAAAAATATTTGGAAATATTGCCAGAGCTCCAGCCTTGCGGACAGCGAACGCTGGAATTTGTGTATGAGCATATAGAAAAAGCATTTGAAGAAGGTTATTTGCGCTCCGAAATACTGTACCAAAAAATCACTACCGGTGAACAGATACCCTGTGAAAGTACTGTATTCCGAGTTAAACACAGAGATGAATTTATACTTGTAGCTTATGCAAGAGATTTGCGCGAGCAAAAAGCTCTCATAGAAGAAATACGAAAGGTGGAAATCGCTGAGGAAAGCAGCAAGGCAAAAAGCAGATTCCTGGCGAATATGAGCCACGAAATCCGTACTCCCATGAATAGCATTATGGGCTTTACAGAACTTGCTCTAGATATGCCAGATAGCGCTGTTGTGCCGCAAATCAGGGATTATCTGAAAAAAATCAAGGACAGTGCAAAATGGTTACTGAATATCATTAACGATATTCTTGATATTTCAAAAATAGAATCTGGCAAAATGGAATTGGAAAGCACGCCTTTCAACTTGCATGAGGTTTTCTCGCGTTGCCAAACCGTAATTTTGCCTGGAGTTAAAGAAAAAAGACTTAATTTCAAAGCTTATACGGAACCGTTGGTTGGCAAAAAACTAATAGGCGACCCGGTAAAGCTTTATCAGGTACTTATGAACCTTTTGTATAACGCTGTAAAATTTACCAACTCTGGAGCAATAAATTTTTCATCATCATTAAAAAATTCCGATGACAATAGCGTAAATATACATTTCGAAATAAAAGATACCGGTATTGGCATGACACCTGAGCAAATTGGAAAAATATTCAAACCTTTTATCCAAGCGGACTCCAGCACAACGCGAAATTACGGCGGCACAGGACTTGGGCTTTCGATAACTAAAAACATTGTAGAGCTTATGGGCGGAGAACTTTTGGTGGAAAGCGAAATTGATGTTGGTAGCACATTCAGTTTCGAAATTACATTTGAAACAGTCGATGTATCTAACGATGTACCCGATAACGTGGATCCCAGCACTCTTGAAAAACCGCTCTTCGATGGCTTAATTTTAATCTGCGATGATAACCCTATGAACCTGGAAGTTATATGCGAACATCTTGCGCGCGTAGGGCTCGATGCGGTAACGGCAGAAAACGGAAAGCTTGGCGTTGAAACGGTTGAGAAACGCATTCAAAAAGGTGAAAAACCCTTTGATCTAATTCTAATGGATATGTTTATGCCGGTTATGGACGGAATTGAAGCCGCGTCAAAAATAATATCATTGGAAACAGGAACCCCCATAGTAGCGATGACTGCAAATATAATGGCTAACGATTTGGAAAAATACAGAAAGAGCGGAATGCCAGACTGCCTGGGCAAACCTTTCTTGGCGCAGGAACTGTGGAATGTTTTGTTGAAGTATCTTAAACCTGTTAGCAGTATTACCATGATTGAAAGTGATAATGTTGAGCTTCAAAAAAAACTGCAAATCTACTTTGTTAAAAACAATCAAAATCTATTTATCGATATTACCAAGGCAATAGAGGTTGGCGATGTAGAATTTGCGCACAGATTAGTACATAGTTTAAAGGGAAATGCTGGGCAAATTGGCAAGCCTGAATTACGCGATATTGCCTCAGAGATTGAAAATTTGCTTCAAAGCGAAGCGGCTTCGGTTCCAGCAGATAAAATGAATCTTCTCAAAACTGAATTAGAGCGGGTCTTGGAAGAATTGAAGCCGCTTCTTAGTGCGCCCCTTGTGAAAAAGTCAAATTATGCGACACTTGAACAAATCGAATCAATGCTTGAAAATATAAATCCCGAAGTAGTGGATTTGCTTGATGATATCCGCGCTATTCCTGGCACAGATGAATTGGTGAACCATATAGAAAATTATGATTTTGATGCTGCAAAAATAACTTTTGCCGAACTAAAAAAGAGAGGGTTTAGATGAAGCAAGCCTGCAAGTTGACATGCGTTTTGTTTTTCGCAATATCATTGTTAGTTACGCTTTCAAGCTGCCTTGAGAGCGGAAAGCAATTTTATAAATCGTCGAGCTCCCTCTCCTTCCGAGATGTGCCTGGCGTTACGGAAGATGAAATAAATGCCATCGAGGCACTTCAAAAACAGTCACCCGTTTTTATTCATGCAATGGTTCCAAGTACCGAAGCATTTTTGAAAGAAGACGGTGAAATCGGCGGATATGCTGCCCTGTTTTGCGAATGGCTGACTACGCTGTTCGGGCTTCAATTCAAGCCTGAACTTCATGAATGGGGCGATTTGGTCGCAAAACTAACCGCAGGCGAAATTCATTTTACAGGTGAAATGACCGCTACAGAGGAACGCCGGAAAACTTTGCACATGAGCGATCCCATCGCCAACCGCATGATAAAAATCATGCGGATTGAAAACAGCACGGATCTTTCAGAGATAGCTCTGTCGCGCCCCGTGATATACGCTTTTTTAGAGGGCACGACTACCGTTGACGGAGTTGTCGAATTGCTTGAGCCCGGCAGCTATAAAGCCATACTGGTTGATGATTTCGATACGGCTTATAATATGCTGGTAGAGGGAAAAGTCGATGCTTTTATTTCAGAAAATGTTGATGAGGCAGCCTTTGATTCTTATGGCAATGTGGTTGCCGTGAATTTTATTCCGTTGATTTTCGACCCAGTTTCCTTGACCACCAGCATTTCGGAATTGGCCCCCATTATTTCAATTGTAACAAAGGCACTAAGAAATAACAGCGTTAAGCACCTCAATAGATTATACAGTCTTGGATACGAAGAATATTTGGCAAATAAATTGCGGCAACGGCTTACCAAAGAAGAACGTGAATATATAAAAAATAACCCCGTTGTGAAAATGGGAGCGCAATATTATAATTACCCAATAGACTTCTATAACATCTATGAAAGGGAGTGGCAGGGAATAATTTTTGATTTATTAAAAGAAGTGTCTATGCTCACAGGTTTATCCTTTGAAGTGGCTACCGATACATATACAAGGCAACCCGATTTACTCCAAGCATTGGAACTCGGAGATGTGTCATTTATCCCGCAGTTAATTCGTATTCCAGAAAATGAAGACCGATTTTTATGGTCACAAACAACAAAGCTGCAAGACGATTATTTGCTTATCTCAAAATCGAATTTCCCGAACCTTAAAGTCAATGATATTGTGGATGTTAGGGTGGGGCTGATTAAAGACCATCCGCATACTGTAATGTTTCGCAAATGGTTTCCGGAACACACATATACTGTGGAATTTGAAAACATTGAAAGCGCAACGGAGGCTTTGGAGCGCGGCAGGATAGACGCAATGATGGGCAGCATGAATCAGTTTCTCTCTCTAACAAACTATCAAGAACGCGCGGGGTATAAAGTTAATTTCGTGTTTGGCTTGACTTATGATATAGCTCCCGGATTTAATAAAGATGAAGCAGTTTTAAGAGACATTATGGATAAGGCTCTCAGCTTGGTTGATATTTACAGAGTTTCGGAATACTGGATCCGCAAAAATTATGATTATCGAACAAAGCTATTGCAAGCGCAGCGTCCGTGGTTGCTCGGCGCTATTGGTTTGTCCTTAATTATTTTAGTTCTCATATCTATTCTTTTTGCAAGAAGCCGCGGTGCCGAAAAAAAGCTGGAAAAGCTAGTCGAGCAGCGGACAAGCGAGTTGCAGTTGCAAGCAAAGGAACTCACGCTTCAAACCTCTTTGCTTCAAACAATGATCAACTCAATCCCCGATCACGTATTTTGCAAAGATTTGGATTCAAAATACACGCTTTGCAATAAATTCATGGCGAAGTATTTTAATTTAACCAAAGATAGCATTATCGGAAAAGACGACATAGACGGACTCGGTATGCCTACCGATGTAGCAGAAGCAACCAGGCTCATGGATTTAGCTGTTATCACCAAGCGCGAAACAATTGCGGTTGAAGAATGGATACCGTCTGCTTGCGGAGTCAACAGGCTTTTTGTAACAATTAGAGCCCCGCTTATACAAGGCGATTCCGTAATAGGGCTTATTGGCATAGCCCACGATGTTACTGAGCGCAAGGCGATGGAAGAGGAAGCACGCTCTGCTTCGCTCACCAAATCGGCTTTTCTTGCTACCATGAGCCACGAAATTCGCACCCCTATGAACAGCATTATGGGCTTTGCAGAACTATCGATAGACAGCGATTCTGTGCCTCAAATCAAAGGCTATTTGAAAAAAATTGCAGACAACACAAAATGGTTACTGCATATTATAAACGATATTCTGGATATTTCAAAAATAGAATCCGGTAAAATGGAATTAGAAAATATACCTTTCGATTTGCAAGATATTATTTCGCGCTGTCAATTTGTTGTTTTGCCGAACGTAGAGGAAAAAAATCTTGATTTAAAAGTTCGCGTAGAATCGTTGCCTGTCGGCAGAAAGCTGATAGGAGACCCCATTAGACTTTATCAAATACTTATGAATCTTTTGTCCAATGCCGTTAAATTTACAAACTCCGGAACCATTAACTTTTCATCATCAATAAAAAATTTCGATGATGATAGCACAACCGTGCGTTTTGAAATAAAAGACAGCGGTATCGGCATGACTCAAGAGCAAACTGAAAAAATATTTGATCCTTTTACTCAAGCGGATTCCAGCACAACACGCAATTTCGGAGGCACAGGGCTTGGACTTGCGATAGTCAAAAACATTGTGGAATTAATGGGTGGGCAATTAACAGTAGAAAGCGTCCCTGGAAGCGGCAGCATATTCAGTTTTGAAATTGCTTTTGATACAGTAGAATCAACCGATGAACCCTTCGACCAGAAAAAAATTGATATGCTTGAAAAGCCATTCTTTGACGGTTTGGTTTTAGTCTGCGACGATAACTCTATGAATCAGCAAGTTGCATGCGAGCACCTTGCACGCGTAGGAGTTAAAACAGTATTGGCAGGAAACGGAAAAATAGGCGTAGAAACAGTCAAAGAACGCATGGAAAAAGGCGAAAAACCTTTTGACTTGATTTTTATGGATATATTTATGCCGGTTATGGACGGAATTGAAGCAGCAACTGAAATAATTGCCCTCGGCACAGGAACGCCCATAGTAGCGATGACAGCAAATATAATGGTTAGCGAAGTGGAAAAATACAGAGATAATGGAATGCCCGATTATTTGGGCAAGCCTTTTACATCGCAAGAACTGTGGCGCACTCTGTTAAAATATCTAACGCCTATAGGCTGCTCTGCTATAGACGAAGATGAACAAACACGGGATAAGAATGAGTTGCTGAAAAAACTGCGAATTAATTTCGCAAAGAATAGCCAAACCATGTACGATGATATTATTGAGGCAATTGCAAATAATGATATTACTCTTGCGCACAGGCTTGCGCATACTTTAAAAGGGAACGCAGGGCAGCTCGGTAAAACCGATTTGCAAAATATTGCCGGAGATATAGAAGAACAACTCAAAAGCAAAGCGATGGCTACCGAGAGCAGTTTGAATTTCCTCAAAGCCGAATTTATGTTGGTCGTTGAAGAGTTTAAGCCGCTACTAAGCGAATCAACGATAATAGAGACTACGCTAAGCGCCGAACAGATATTTGCACTACTTGAAAAAATTGAGCCAATGCTTGAAAACATGAATCCTGAGGCAGCGGATTTTCTTGATGATATCCGCACTATTCCCGACACAGATGAATTGGTGAATCAGATAGAAAATTATGATTTTGATGCTGCAATGATAACGCTGACCGAATTAAAAATAAAAAATAGCATGATTGGAGGCGTATCATGAATGCTCGAATTAAAATAATTGCCCTTCTTGGCGCCATGACTTTTGCTGTCTCCTGCATTCTTGTTTTTTTTATATTTTTAAGCACAAGCGAAATGCGGCGGCAGAACCGCTCCGCACTTGACAGCTTGGAACTTGATGCTAAAAGCAAAGTCAGGAAGGAACTGCAAAATTTAGTCAATAATGTCAGCAATTATGTGCTTGCCCTAGAAGCGGAGATTGACAGGAGCATGCTCAATGCAGCACGAGTTCTTTACGAACTTGACCGGCTATCAAAGGGTACGCTCACTTTAAAAGATTTGGAACGAATTAGGCAAGAAACCGGTATGTCAGATTTGTACCTTGGGGATATGAACGGTGTTTTCACAGTAAGCACGGAGCCGGAAGCCATAGGCATATCGCTTTTTGATATTTGGGAAGGCTATCGAATGTTGGTTACTGGAGAATCCGATTACCTTCCATCAGATTTAAAAGTCAAAGCAGAAACAGGTGAAATTTTTAAGTTTACTGCCATTCCGCGCGCAGATAATCGCGGCGTTTTGGAATCTGCCCTTGCCGCTACTGCCATTGAAGATTATTTACAGCGTTTTATTGACAACAACGAAAGCATACGAATAATGAATTTATTCGATAAAGACTTAATGACTCTTACGAGCAACCATGCCAAAGGAGTGCAGGCTATTTATACCAAAGGCAAGAATGTACCCAGGGAAACCTCGAAAATAGATGCTTTTTTCGAGGGCTCTACAGAAATAAAAATTACCATGGACAGGCAAAGTGCTCAGATTTATTATCCTATAATACACGATGGCAGAGTTCGCTATGTGCTTTTTATTGCTCTTGATGCTACAAGCTATTTTGCCATGCAAAAACTGATTGAAAAATCCGCAACAGAATTGGTTCGAAAAGGCATTCGCCTTAATGCTATTTCATTAGGAACGGTTTTTGCTATACTCTTGGCTTTTACAATCATTATTTCATTTATAACGAATAAACTTATAAGAAGCCTGGAAAAAACCATGAGAGCCGCAGAAGCGGCAAACAAAGCCAAATCTACTTTTCTATCTACTATGAGCCACGAGATCCGCACTCCCATGAACAGCATTATGGGATTTGCAGAGATTGCGCTGTATTGCGACACTGTGCCTCAAATCAGAGATTATTTAGATAAAATCAAAGACAGTACAAAATGGCTTTTGCGTATCATAAACGATATTTTGGATATTTCAAAAATAGAGTCTGGCAAAATGGAATTGGAAAACGTGCCATTCAATATGCACGAAGTTATTTCGCGTTGCCAATCTGCTATTCTACCGAGCGTAAAAACCAAGAGCCTTGATTTTAGAGTTTTCGAGGAGCCGCTAACCAGCAAAAAATTGCTCGGCGATCCTGTGCGGCTTTATCAAGCACTTATAAATCTTCTGTCCAATGCAGTGAAATTCACTAACGCTGGAACGGTTGAGCTATCGTCATCGGTGAAAAACCTTGATGATAGCGGCATTACGGTACTTTTCGAGGTGAAAGACAGCGGCATTGGCATGAACCCCGAACAAATTAAAAAAATATTTGAACCTTTTATACAAGCGAACTCAAGCACAACGCGCAACTACGGCGGAACAGGGCTAGGGCTTACCATAACTAAAAATATAGTAGAGATGATGGGAGGAAAATTATCAGTAGAAAGCTCGCCAGGCAATGGTAGCATATTCAGTTTCGAAGTAACCTTTAAAGCGATAGACCTGCCAAACGAAGACCACGAAAGCAGAGATGACAAACCCGTTGAGATGCCGCACTTTAACGGTATAATTTTAGTTTGCGATGATAACCAAACAAACCAGCAAATTGCGTGTAAGCATCTTGCTCGCGTGGGGCTTAGAGCAGTAGTTGCAGAAAACGGGAAAGAAGGCTTGGAGATAGTCGAAAGGCGAATACAAAACGGCGAAAAGCCTTTTGACTTGATTTTTATGGATATATTCATGCCGGTTATGGACGGGATTGAAGCAGCGACTAAAATAACGCTTCTCAACACGGGAACCCCCATAGTAGCGATGACAGCCAACGTAATGGTCAGCGAACTGGAAAAATACAAAAAACATGGAATGCTCGATTATGTGAGCAAACCTTTTACATCGCAGGAATTATGGCAAACTTTGCTGAAGTACCTCGTTCCTGTAGGTAGCTCGGCTATAGACGATGAGCGCTATGATGAAAGCGAGTTTCAAAAAAAGCTGCAAATCAGTTTTGTTAAAAATAATCAAACGCTATATACTGAAATCACCGATGCAATTGCATTAGGCAACATAAAACTTGCATACAGGCTTGTGCATACCTTAAAGGGAAACGCAGAGCAAATTGGCCAGCCTGAATTGCGATACTTTGCTGCTGCGGTTGAAGACTTGCTTAAAAACGAGAAGCTTCCGGTTCCAGACGATAAAATGGAACTTCTGCAAACCGAGCTAGCGCAGGTCTTGGAAAAATTGCAACCATTGCTTGCTGAATATGCGGAGCAAGAAGCCGGTTCGCTGAATACCGAACTGGCATTGGAACTGCTTGAAAAGATAGAATCCATGCTCGAAAACATAAACCCTGAGGTAGTGAATATGCTAGACGATATCCGTGCTATTTCCGGCACAAAAGAATTAGTGAATCAAATTGAAAATTATGAATTTAAGCTTGCATCCAAAACACTTGCCAAATTAAAAAAGAAATTGGAGGGAAACCGTGGATAAGAAGAAATACAAAGTCCTTATAGTGGACGATGAAAATTCAAACATCATAACGCTCACTCATATTCTGAGTTCAGAGTACACCATTTACGCGGCAAAGAATGGGCGTGCTGCTATTAACGCGGCGGAAAAATATTTGCCAGATGTTATTCTGCTGGATATCGTTATGCCGGAAATGAGCGGCTATGAAGTGATTGAATTACTGAAAAAAAACGATAAGACACGAGGAATTTCGGTTATTTTTATCTCAGGGCTTAGCAATGCCGACAACGAGGAGAAAGGTTTAGCCTTAGGAGCAGCAGATTATATAATCAAGCCATTCAGTGCCGCCCTCGTTAAGATAAGAGTTTTAAATCAAATAACATTAATAGAACAGCTCCGGTCAAACGAATACGACATAATGAAGTACAAGCTTTTAAACGATGCGTTAAATATTGGGCTGTGGGATATGGATGTTATAGAAGGAAACCCAATAAACCCCGAAAACAGATTCACATGGTCGCAAGAGTTTCGGCAAATGCTAGGATTTATCGATGAGACTGATTTTCCTAATGTGCTTCACAGTTGGAGCGATCAACTGCACCCTGATGACAAAGAAGATACACTTAGGCTTTTCGAAGCACACATAAAGGACAATACCGGAAAAACACCTTACGATATTGAATACCGCCTTATGACAAAAACCGGTGAATATCGATATTTTCAAGCTCTAGGAACTACGCACAGAGACTGCATGGGTACCCCAATTAGAGTGGCTGGCGCGCTGATGGATATAACCGAAAAGCAGCAAATGATTGAAAAGATTAAAACAGACGCAAAACAAAGAGCCGAACTGGAAATGACCAGCCAGGCTAAATCCACCTTTTTGGCGAATATGAGCCACGAAATCCGTACTCCAATGAACGCTATTTTGGGCATAACTGAAATAATGATGCTTAATGAATCTCTCCCTGTGGAAATAGGAGAAGGTTTAGACAAAATATATAGCTCGTGCGATATGCTCCTCGGTATTGTCAACGATATATTGGACTTCTCCAAAATAGAGAAAGGCAAGCTGGACATTATGCCTGCTGAATATGAGACTGCAAGCTTGATAAGCGACTCTGCGCAATTAAACATGATGAAAATTGGGAGCAAGCCCATTGAGTTTGAAATTCAAGTTGATGAAAAAATTCCGGCGAAACTGATTGGAGACAAACTTCGCATTAAGCAAATTTTGAATAATCTGCTCTCAAATGCATTCAAATATACAGATGCTGGCAAGGTTACGCTATCGGCTACTTTCGAACCGGACAAAGACGGAGTTATGCTTATTCTAGGCGTGCGAGATACAGGGTATGGCATGACTCAAGAGCAATTAAGCAAGCTATTCGATGAATATTCACGTTTTAATCAAGAAAGCGGGCGTACCATTGAGGGTACAGGGCTTGGTTTGGCTATTACGCAACGCTTGATAAAGCTTATGAACGCTACAATCCATGTGGAAAGCGAAACAGGCAAAGGCTCATTGTTTATAGTGCAATTGCCGCAAGGTACGGTAAGCGACGATGTGCTGGGCAAGGAGCTGGCAGAAAACCTGCGGCTGTTCCGCTTGCACAATAATATGGAAAGCGGGAAAAAAGCCAAATTAACAAGAGACCCCATGCCCTATGGAAGCGTTCTAGTTGTTGACGATGTGGAAACGAACTTGTATGTTTCCGAAGGGCTTATGAAACCTTATGGTTTGCAAGTTGATACCGCTCTAAGCGGCTTTGAGGCAATTGATAAAATCAAAAGCGGTAAAGTATATGACATAATATTTATGGATCACATGATGCCAAAAATGGATGGCATGGAAACGACAAAGCAACTGCGCGACTTAGGGTATGCGCATCCCATTGTTGCGCTAACGGCTAATGCAATGGTAGGCCAGGCAAATATATTTTTGGAAAATGGCTTTGACGATTTCGTTTCCAAACCGATAGACGTACATCGCCTAAATACTATTTTGAATAAGCTGGTACGCGATAAACAGCCAGCAGACGTTATTGAAGCTGCTCACAAGCAAATGGACAAAAATAACAGCACTGACAAAGATGCTGAAACCTCGCATATATTAAGCCAGAAAATTGATGGATTGGATATAGTAAAAGGACTTGAGCGATACGATGGCGATGTAAAGGTGTATTTGAAAGTTTTGCGTTCTTATGCCGCTAATATACGCTCTCTGCTTAATTCAATAGAGAATGTGAGCGAGGCTCAGCTTGGCGATTACGAAATAATTGTCCACGGCATTAAAGGAGCAAGCCTTGATATTTTTGCTGAACCGGTTGGCAAAAGTGCCGCAGAACTCGAAAAAGCGGCAGTTAGAAGCGATTTTGGCTATATAAACGAACATAATCCAATATTTCTTGAAGTAGCAGGGAAACTTATTTACTATATTGACGATATGCTCAATGCTATAAACGCTGAAAACCCGAAACCAAAAAAAGATAAGCCAGATGTTAAAGCACTGTCGAAGCTTCTTGCTGCTTGTAAAACTTACGATGCAAACGAAGTTGATGTTGCAATGGCAGAAATAGACGCTTATCAATATACGTCCGATGACGGCCTTGCAGAATGGCTTCAAGAGAATGCTATTCTAATGAATTTTACGCAAATCGCAGAGAGGCTTTCTAATAGATAATGTGATATTTTATGGAAAAGGTTTTAAAAAAAATTATTGCGGTTGACGATATCAACTTTTTTCTGTTATCAATAAAAGACAGGCTCAAAGATCATTATAAAATTTATCCAGCACAGTCGGCTGAAAATTTGTTTAAAATTCTTAAAACCATTCACCCCGATTTAATATTAATGGATGTAAATATGATGGGAGTTGATGGTTTTGAAACCATTAAAAGATTAAAAGCTGATGCGCAATTTGTTGATATACCAGTTATTTTTCTATCATCTAGAAGTGATACAGACAGTATAATTGAAGCCTTTAGCCTGGGTGCTGTTGATTTTCTCACTAAACCTTTTCCAACTACAAACTTATTAATAAGCCTTGAAAAACAATTAAATCCAGAGTATCTTGAGATTAACAAACCGATAATTCTCGCTGTTGACGATTGCCCCAGTATATTGCTATCGGTTAATCATGTGTTACGCAGGCGGTACAAAGTATATACGCTTTCGGAACCGGAAAAGACAGAGGAATTTTTAGAGAGAGTTACGCCTGATTTATTTCTTCTGGATTACAAAATGCCTGTATTAGACGGGTTTGAGCTTGTTTCAAGAATACGAGGGCTTTCAGCTCACTCAACAACTCCGGTTATTTTTCTAACGTCTGAAGCAACGGTCGATAACATATCTGCAGCCATACACTACAACTGTGACTTTATAGTAAAACCAATTAACAAGGTAGTGCTGCACAGGAAAATAGCAAAACATTTAGTAAGTTTTATGCTACAGCAACATGAGACAACAACTTTGAAGGGTGTGCCATGCAAATCGTAGCAACTAAAAAAAAGATTATTATGGTTGACGATGTCAATTTCTTTTTGTTATCAATGAAACAAAAGCTTAAAGATCATTATCAAATTTATTCGGCGCAATCAGCCGCCGATTTATTTGAAATTCTTAAAATCATTGTTCCCGATTTGATATTGCTAGATATTAATATGGCAGGAGTCGATGGTTTTGAAACCATTAAAAGATTAAAAGCGAATGAACAATTCATTGATATACCGGTTATCTTTTTATCAGCCAGAAACGATGAAGAAAGCATAACCGAAGCTTTTAGCCTAGGTGCTGTTGATTTTCTGATTAAACCTTTTCCAACTTCAAAATTGTTAGTATCAAGCATTGAAAGGCAATTAGATCCTGAGCTTTTGGAAGCTAACATTAACAGGCCTGTAGTTCTTGCCATTGACGATTGTCCCAGTATATTGCAAACAGTTAATCATATATTAGGTAAGCGATATAAAGTGCATACGCTTTCAGAGCCGGAAAAAGCAAAAGAACTTTTAGGGATAATTTCTCCAAGTTTATTTTTGCTGGATTATAAAATGCCTGTATTAAACGGATTTGAGCTTGTTTCCATAATACGAGAACTTCCAGGCCATGAAACAACTCCGATTATTTTCCTAACATCTGAGGCAACGACTGATAATATATCTGTAGCTGCCAATTACAGCTGTGACTTTATGGTAAAACCGATTAACAAGGTGGTGTTGCTCAAAAAAGTAGCAAAACACTTAGCAAATTTTATGATGCGGCAATACCGGGAAACAGCTTTGAGAGACAGATTAGGCAAAAATTAATATGAAAAAAATATTTGAAATAGACGGCTTGCAAATAACAGCGCAACGCAAGTGCGTGAAAAATGTTCGACTTTATATTTCACCAAAAGATTTGCAAGTTAATTTGACAATACCGCTTTTCGCTACTGAAAAATTTGCTCTTGAGTTTGCAAACAGCAAAATAAACTGGCTAAAAAAAAGCTTGGAAAAAATAAAAGCTAATCCGCAACACATTCATTTGGAAATTTCAAAAGAAGAGATAGAGGAGCTTAGGCGGCTTATAGCAGATATGGTTCCGCAATGGGAATTTCGGCTTGGAGTGCAGGCAAAGGAATGGAAACTGCGAAAAATGAAAAGCCGCTGGGGAACCTGCGATATAAAAACCGGCAAAATAACATTTAGCACCAGCTTGATAAAAAAAAACTTGCGCTGCATAGAATATGTGGTTGCGCATGAGCTTGCACACTTAATTGTGGCGGATCATTCCAAAAAGTTTTATGCAGTTATGGCAAAGCATTTTCCATATTGGAAAGAAATTAGGAAAGAACTGAACCAGTGATGGCTATTTTCCTTTCGTTTCTTTGCTGGTTTTCCAGCACGGCATTAATGGCCATTGCTGGTTATTTAATCGCCTTTGCCGCAGAGCGGCCGGAAATAGCGGCACTTTCGCTTTGCATAATAGGGGTGCGTTTTTTTGGGCTTTCGAGAGGAGCGTTTCGCTATGCAGAGCGATTATTTTCGCATTCGCTTGCTTTTAAGGAGCTCAAAAAATTTCGTTTGCATTTGTACAAAGCCTTAGAGCCTTTTGTGCCATATAAATTAGCCGCTGTTTCAGAAAGCGAAATGCTTTCAAAAATCTCCGCAGACACTGAGGAATATAAATCTTGGTTGCCTCGCGCAGGCGTTCCGTTTTTTGCAGGAATTGCCTCTCTTATAATAAGCACTTGCGTGCTTGCCTATTTGAATTTTTATTATGCTCTTTGTTTTTTGATGACTTCATTTTTATTGATTTCCATTTCTGCATTTGCTTTTTTTTCGATAAAAAAACGAGCAAAAGAATGGGGGATTTCAAATGAGAAATTAAGCGAATTTTCACTTTCTGTTTCACAAGGAATGGCAGAAAAAAAAACTTGGGGAATTTTCGGAAAAATCTCGCAAACTTGGACAGAGCTTGGCGATATTGAAGAAGAAAAAAGAAAGAAGTTTTATTCGATTTATTTTCTTGCTGAAGCTTTTGCTTTTGCATCACCTTTTCTTTGCCTAGCAGGGCTGTTCTTCATAGGCCCAAGCAGTTTTTCTTTTCCAATATGGATTGGCATTTTGCTGGGGACTTTAGCGGCATTTGAGCTTTTGCAGGAATTGCCTTTTATCGCTTTGCAAAGCGCATTTTCTTTGAATGCAAAAAAAGAATTTATAGAAACAGAAATTCATGTTCCGCTCTCCACAGACTTCGCTACGCAAACTTTAACTCTTAACTCA
>JAITFT010000053.1 GCA_031281155.1 Candidatus Fibrimonadaceae bacterium | reverse complement strand
GACCACCAACATTCTCAGCTAAAAACCATTTTGGCTGAAATTCTTTTAGCACATTTATACCATACGAATATAACGGACCATAAACACCGTCCATGCCTTTTTGCTCCCCAACTACACTAAAATCATTGCATGGAAAGCCAAAAGCCAAAGCATCTATATTGGATATATTTTTTAGTTTGCTAAAGTCTAATTTCCTAATATCATGGCATATAACCGTCCCTTCTTTTGCGGCAACATTAGTTTTGTAAGTATCGCAAGTATCTTTGTCATAGTCATTTGCCCAAGCATGAACTATCCTAAAATTTGGATCTTTGATTCGAGCTTTTTTAGCGGCATAGCCTATACCGCCAGGTCCACAAAAAAGTTCGCCGAGTTTAAATTCCATAAGGCAAAATATAGAAAAAATTCTATATTTTATCTGATTATGCGAGTTCTATTCTTCCTACCCGCTCTCGCGTTTGCCGCTTTCTACGGTAACCAAAGCGCTGTGAAATGGAAAAGCGCGGAGACGGAGCGGTTTTTGGCGCATTATCCTGTGGAACACAGGGAGCGGGCAGAGACTGCGGTTAGTTTTGCGGAGAGCGTTTACGATACGCTTGCCGTTCGCTATGAAATGAAATTGCCGAGCAAAATTAATTTGGTTTTGGATAATGGGCTTTTCAGCAACGGCGAGGCGCATCCCGTTTTCAACATGATGCGTATATGGTTTACAAACTGGGATTTCAAGGTTCGCGGCTCGCACCCATGGATTAGGAATGTCATAACGCATGAGTTCAGCCATTTAATCAGCATGCCAGCTGGTAGCAAAACACCTCTGCCTTGGATTCACGCTTTGCAAGTTTCCAAAAGCGATTTTTTTAATGAAAAAAATCAGCTTTCGGTAGCAGCCTACATTCCGTTTATGATTCAACCGATTTGGTTTGCCGAAGGCACCGCCCAATACGAAACCTATAGAATGGGCTTCGATTTTTGGGACACGCACCGCGATATGCTTTTGCGAACGGCATTTTTGGAAAACAAAGTTTTGCCGCTGGAATTTATGGAAGATTTCAGCAGACAGCTTTTAGAAGCCGAACTTGGCCCCTACACTCAAGGCTTTGATATGCTCCGCTATATCGCAGAAACCTACGGCGATAGCATAATCCCAGAACTGTGGAAAGAAATGAGCAAAATAAGCAACCTAACCTTGAGCGGCGCATTAAAAAGCAAACTGGGCATCACAGAAAAAGAATTATATAACAACTGGAAAGAACGCAGAAAAGAACATTACGAAAAAGTTCGTAGCTCAATAGGTGAAATTCACAAAGGAAAAAAAATAACAAAAAACGCCTTCTACAACGATTTCCTATCATCAGTTAACGGCTCTCTTTACGGTCTCTCAAATTTCGGCGGTGATTATTTTGATGGCGGAGTTTTTGAAATCAGAGATTCAACTTTAGACACCCTAACAGAAAGCATTGTTCCTGCTGCATTTAAAAAATTCAAACTGAGAAAGCCTTATCTTTCGCAAGGAATGAGCCTAAAGCAAACCCCAGAAGGCTTACTCCTCGCCTACGTAACCTACCAAAACCGAGACAAAAACGGCAGGCCCTATTTCGACATCGCCATTGCAGATACCCTTAGCAACAACCGCGTAATCACAAGATTCGCAGATGCCGCCTACCCCGATATTTCTCCCGATGGCAAGCAAATTGCTTTCGCTAGAAGAGAAGAAAACGGCACCCGATTTTACCTGTCAATTGCCGACATCAATTCAGCAGACTCCATAAATTTCTCCGAAATAGATGTAATGTCCGAAAATCCCGTGCTGCAATATAGCGACTACAAAGACCTCATTATACCCCAAGGCCCTGAATTCAACATTTATACCCCAAAATTTTCTCCCGACGGAAAAAAAATAGCATACAGCTATTTTGATGGCACAAAACGGAATATAGGGGTTGTAGATATATCTCACACCCCGCCTTCGGCACTCCTCCCAAGAGGGGAAAATGCTTCAGATAACCGCGACCCAAATTGGGCCCCCGATGGCCAATCCATATATTTTTCCAGTGACAGAACGGGTATTTTCAATATCTACAAAATGAACTTAGAGACAGGAGTAATCGAAAAAATAACAA
The DNA here is from genome assembly GCA_031281155.1 of Candidatus Fibrimonadaceae bacterium. Classification (GTDB taxonomy): domain Bacteria; phylum Fibrobacterota; class Fibrobacteria; order Fibrobacterales; family Fibrobacteraceae; genus Fibrimonas. The sequence continues at coordinate 11,688 of JAITFT010000053.1, read as the reverse complement.
ATGTTTTAGGCGGCGCTTTCTCACCCGTAGCAGATACCAGCGGACTATATTACATAGGCTACGACAAAGACGGCTTCTCAATATATGCAGCTGAGAGTGGAGAATTAAAAAACGAGATTATTCCCCACTCCCCACTCCCCACTCCCCACTCCCCAAAAAATCTCAATGAACCCAACATCTCCTTCTCTAACATTGAACGCAATTATTCCCCAATTCCGCGAATGCCCATTCTTGTGCCTTTGTTCGCCCTTGACGAACGCTCGCCTGATTTTGGCGCAATAAACGGTGGCATAATGGTTCCCAAGCTTGGGCTTGCATTTGGGTTGAACGACCCGCTTAATAAAAATTTTTTACAAATAGCCGCTTTGCAGCAAATTGGCAAATTCGGCGAAAATAGTCAAAGCGATTTATTTGCTGGTTTGGAAAACCGCAGTTTCCCAATAACGCTAAACGTTGCCGCTATGCGAATGAATACTGTTTCAAAAGATACCGTGTATCAAGATGATCCTCGTCTTGATAATGAAGTTAGCGAATATGCATCTGAGCTTTACAATATTTTATTTTCTGCTTCCTATTCAATTTTCAAAATAGGAGATTCGCTTACGGCATTTACTTCTTACGATTGGCAATCATTTAATCTTTATGAAGATGGTTTTAGGTGGGATTACCATAAGCGGTGGCAAGCGGGTTTGATAGCGGGCCTTGTGATAGCCGATAGCCTTCTCAGTTTGCAAGGTTTATATTCTTTTGCAAATTCTGATTTATTTAGACCAGGGACTTTTGCCGAGAGTTTTACCATTACCGATAACGGCATAGCAAAGCCGATTTATAGGCGTTTCAATTTGCATGAATGGGCTGGCGGTGCGAATATATCTTTGAGTAGTCCTTTGCAAAAAAACGGCAAGCTTTCGCTTTCGCTTTTCGGTAGCGGAATTTTGAATTGGAGAAGCTCCGATTCAAGTACTTTGGATGATTTTTATCTGCACCCTCTTGTTATAGATGGCTATCCGATTTTGGCAAGCAGCGAGAGTTATTTCAAATATGGCACAGGGACTATTTTAGCAGAGGCTCGTTACATATTCCCTATTTACAGAGATTTTAGAAAAAGATTTGGCGTTTTCACCACAAGAAATTTCAACGTTTCGCCTTTTGTGCAAATGGGCTCTGCTTGGGATATTCATCCTTTGCCGGAACTTAAGCATCGAGAAAATTGGCTGCGAAGTTTTGGCATAAGCTGGCGAATGGAAAACCATTTATTTTACGCCGTGCCGTTTAATTTCAATTTTGGCGTGGCAAGGGGCTTGGATTATCCTAAGGATACAAGGGTGAAAATTGGAGTGGGGGTTATGTAGGTTGGGTTTACTGTAAAGCGAGCGTTTACTATATTACCCCTCACATGTTTTTTTCGTCTGTAATATCTAGATTTTTTGCTCCAAAGTTTATAGAAGAGGAAGCGGGCTTTATAGACAAAGACCCGCAGCATATTTTTGTTAATGATAAAAAAACATTCAAAGCAATGCTTTCGGTTTTATCGCAGGCAAGCTCATGCGTTATGGATACCGAAGCAGACTCAATGCATCACTATCAGGAAAAACTCAGCCTTATACAGCTCAGCGTTGGCAAATACCACTGGCTCCTAGACCCGCTTTGCGGGCTAAATCTGAAATCGCTTTGGAAATGCAAAGCGCTTAAAAACATAACATTTCATGCCTGCGACTACGACCTGCGGCTGCTTTCCAACTTTCATGGCTTTTACCCAAAAAGCATTTACGATACATCTATAGCCGCAAAACTTCTGGGCGAAAGGCAAACCGGGCTTTCTGCGCTGGTTGAAAAATATTTTGGCGTAAAGCTAGACAAAGGAAATCAAAGAGCCGATTGGACAAAAAGACCGCTCACACCTGAAATGTGCCGCTATGCAGTGCTAGACACAATTTACCTAGACGCAATGAGAGAGCTTCAATGCAAAAAGCTTGAGAAACTTGGCCGCTTGGAATGGCTGCAGGAATCTTGCGAAATGCTTTTGAAAAGTTCAAAGAAAAGCCTGGCTGAATACTTAGGAAATCAAAAGGAAGGGTGGCGGCTAAGAGGCTCGAATAGCTTTAAGCCTCTAGAATTGCAACTGCTCAGAGCCGCATGGAGCTGGCGAGACAAGCAGGCTCAAAAAAGAGACTGCGCTTCTTACAGAGTTTTGAACCCCTATTTAATGCTGGACATTGTGAAGGCAGCGGCAAGAACCAAAGGAAGAATAAGCGAAAATAATTTACCAAGATTGCCAAGAAATATGAAAGGCGGCTTGCTTCAATCTTTTTTAAGAGAGCTAAACGAGGCGGCTACTGCACCTGCCAGCAGCTTTCCGGAACCTTTTATCCGCAAAGCCAATCCGCGCACTGCCATAAACGAAGACCTGCGCGACCAACTTCGCGAACTCAGAAATGAAAAGGCTGCACAATTAAAAATAGACTCAGGACTTTTGGCAAAGCAAAATCAGCTCAATATTTTAGCAGACGCTTTACATGGAACCTGGAAAGAAAAATTCAAAGCGGCAGAGCTTATGAGTTGGCAAATGGAAATTTGGGAAAGCCTTATCCCCAAAGCCGTTTTACCCCAAACCCCGCGAGAGCTAAGGGCTTGGGCTAAGGAAAGGCTAGTGAAAATGGGCACAGAATCCAGAGCCAAAGAATCTGAGAAGCTGGTTGCTGAACTTTCAAACCATCCTGTTCTAGCAAGCGGCTGCATAGCCGCCTTTTATCCCGCCGAGCTTGAACCGCAAATTCTACCCTTTTTGAACCAACTCGCAGAAGAAGACAGGCTGCTTTTGCCAAGAGTTCTAGATAACCAAAACATGGAATTTGTTTCTATAAAAAATCTGTTGCAAGATCTTCAACCCGGTGCCTTCGGCATAATGGAACCCAAAGCAGACTTACCCGCTTTTGAAGCCGTGCCAACAGCCTTTCTCGTGCCGGGCATTGTCTTTGGCAAAGACAGCACGCGCCTTGGGCGCGGCGCCGGCTACTACGACCGTTTTCTAGCTACGCACAAAGGCATCCCAAAACTAGGCATTGCCTATTCTGCCCAAGTCAGAAGCACCCTCCCACAAACTGCCACAGATGTAAGAATGAACGAAGTATTAAGAGTTAAGGGTTGATTTCCTCTTATGCTCATTCAGCTCGCTCTTGCGAAGCCGCAGAATATTCGGAGTCACCTCAACGCACTCATCTTCATTTATAAATGTAACGCATTCTTCCAAGCTCATTTTGCGATGCGGTGTTAGCAAAATATTGTCATCGCTGCCTGCGGCGCGAATATTTGTTAATTGCTTGGCTCTAAGAATGTTTACAATTAAATCTGCATCGCGGTTGCTTTCGCCTACAATCATGCCAGCGTAAACTTCTGTGCCAGGCGGGATAACCATGTAACCGCGCTCTTCGAGCTTCCACAAAGCATAAGCACTGGCTATGCCTGGGTCTTTTGCGATTAAAACTCCGTTAATGCGACCCAAAATTTCACCCTTGTGCAGTTGGTATTCGAGAAATATGGATTGCGTAACAGCATAGCCTTTTGAAAGAGATAGCAAAATACTTCTAAGACCTATCAAACCCCTGCTTGGCACGCTATATTCCAAAAAAACACGGTTGTTGTCGTCTTGGAACATATTTACCATCTCGCCTTTGCGCTTGCTGAGCTCCTCAATAACCGCGCCGCTGTATTCCGCAGGCACCTCTACCTTGAACTGCTCAATGGGCTCTAAAATATTGCCGTTTTCGTCTTTTTGGAAAATTACTTGCGGGCTGCCTATTGTAAATTCATAACCCTCGCGCCGCATATTTTCAATGAGAATTGTTAAATGCATAACACCACGCCCGCTTACCTTAAATGCACTTGCGCCATCTGTTTTCTCAACAAGCAAAGCGGGGTCTGCCATATTCGCTCTTTCCAAACGCTCCAAAAGATGATTGCCTGTTAAAAATTTCCCGCCGCCCTTGCCGGAAAGCGGCGAGGTATTCACGGTAAAAAGCATTGAAATTGTGGGCGGGTCTATGTGAATGCGAGGCAGAGATTCCGGTGCCTCAGAAGAAGAAAGCGTGTCGCCAATATCGAAATGCTCTATTCCCGAAAGCAAAACAATATTGCCTGGCCCGGCAGCCTCTACAGGCTGCGGAACAATGCCCTCATAACGCAGAATTTTTTGAATGCGAATATTTTTGAACTTGCCATCTGGCCGTGACTGCGCCAGGCTTAAACCAGCTTTCCATGTTCCCCTTTGGATTCTCCCCACTGCAAGCCTGCCCAAAAATGGGGAATACTCAAGCGAGGCTATCTGCAAAAGCGGCATGCCGCTTGGGTCGCCTTTCGCTGTGGGGATTCGTTCTAAAATCATATCCATCAGCGGGCGCAAATCTGTGTCTGGGTCGCTCATGTTTAGGCGGCACGTGCCTTTGCGGCCGCTTGCGAAAACCGCTCCGAATTCCAATTGCTCTTCGCTTGCATTCAAATCGCAAAATAAATCAAAAACTTTATTTAATGCGCCATTTGGGTCGCAACCATCTCGGTCTATTTTATTAACAACAACAATTAGAGTCAAACCAAGCTCAAGTGCTTTCTGCGTTACAAAGCGGGTTTGCGCCATTGGACCTTCAAAAGCATCTACCACTAGCAGCACGCCATCTAAGGTGCCGAGCACTCGCTCCACCTGCCCGCCGAAATCGGCGTGACCGGGCGTATCTACAATGTTTATTCTATGTTCCTTATAAAACACGCTCGCATTTTTTGAAAGAATTGTAATGCCGCGCTCGCGCTCCAAATCGTTTGAGTCCATAACTCGCTCGGCAACTTCTTCGCTCTCTCTAAAAGCCCCGCACTGTTTTAAAATCTGATCTACCAGCGTTGTTTTTCCATGATCAACATGCGCAATAATTGCGATGTTGCGTATTTTAGTATTTAACGTTTCCACGGGAGGAAGATAGAAATTCGATATTGGCTTATCATTTCCCTACTCGCTGTAAAGAACTGCTTCTTCAATAGGCTCTGATACTTCGCCGAGCTTTACCTCTTTAATGTCAATGCTTGTTCTTTCCCACAAATTCATTTTGATAGCAGGGATTTTTTTGCCGGCTCTATCGTAGATTAAAACAATTGACGGACGATTTTGTTCTCTTGTATTGGGCTTTGTTACAACGCCGACAAAGCCTATAAGTTCGCCTGTAGGATCGGTTGTGACCATTATGCGGTCGCCTGCGCTATATACGGGAATCATGGAGAGCAGGGTTTCTACAATGGAAGAATTAAGCTTTGAGCCAGATAGCCTTACCAAAAATTTTATGCTGCCTATGGGAGTTTGAGCGGCAATTCCCGGCGGCGGAGCTATAAGAGAAACGTAGTCTAGCGCAACGGCGGCAATTTCTGCAAAGCGGTTTATGGAACCCTTTGGTGCAGACCCTGTTGTTCGCACAGGCGGCTTATTGCTGCCTGTTAGCTTGCGCGGATAGCCGCCGCCATCTTGCCTCTCGTGATGCTGCAAAGCAATGTTGGAGCAAATCAGAGATGTATTGCATATACGCAAAATATCAAAACCATAATCTGCGTGCCGCCTCTTTAGCTCCAGCTCTTCCAAAGTTAATTTTGTCATTGGGTTCAAAAGATGTTCCGGCAAAAGCATATAACCTATATCCATTAGCAAAACGGCCAAAATAAGGTCTTCGACTTCATCGGGGCTGTAGTTAAAGCGTTTGGCTAGAAATGCTGCAACTATTGCGCATTCCACAGATTGCTGCTGATAAAAATTCCCTATGGAGCGAGTGCCTGTTATGTAAAGTATTGAAGGATCTGCGCGTTTCAACTCCTGAAAAATATCTGCGGCAACTTTTTTAAAGGCGGCTAAGTCAAAAACCTCTTTTACGCGCTCAGGCTTGCTCAAAATTTGTTCTGGCGACGGAGGCGTTTCGTTGGGATTTATTTTTCCAAGCCCGATTTTCGAGCGAAAACTCAAAATGGTTTTTCTTAGCAAAAGAACGCTTTGGTTAACAACTATTTCGGGAATGGTATCTTCGTTTTCCAGATCTTCGAGCCCTTCTTCGTGTACCCAAACTCTGTCTATGCCCATGCCGCTCAGCCTGGTAATTATTTCTGGTGTGACTTTATAACCGGTAGAAAGCATTATTTCTCCGGTGTCGCGGTAAATGCTCCTGGCCAGCGCATGACCAACTCTTAACTCTTTTAAAGCGATTTGAATCATAGATTTCCTTGAGCATGGTAATATAGAAATTTCTAAATTATCGTTCCAGCTTTTGCGAAAGTGGCGGAATTGGCAGACGCACTAGACTTAGAATCTAGCACCGCAGGGTATGGGGGTTCAACTCCCCCCTTTCGCATTACACCTTTACCAGGAGAAAACATTGGCTATAAAACCTGAAACCAACATAAGCATAACTGACGATAACCATCGTTCAGTTGAATTTACCGTTTCCATTGGTGAAATGGAAAAGCTCTTTGATAAAAACATAAGCGAATTCCGTAAACAAGTGTCCATAAAAGGCTTTCGTCCTGGGCAAGTTCCAAAACAGCTCTTTGTGTCCAGATTTGGCGATGAGGTTTACCGCGAAACAGTTGATAGAGTTGTGCAGAACGACTTGAGAGCTGAATTTGAAAAATTGGTCGAAACATGGAAGACCGAAGAAAAGCTGGAAGTCGCAGCTCCCGCAGAACCTGGAGAATGCCAGTTTGAACGTGGCCAAGACCTTGTGTATAAGCTTAACATAGCGCTTAACAAGCCTCTAACCGTGCAAGGTTATAAAGACCTTGGCATAAAGGCTCCCGCACCTGTTGTTGCAGAAGAAGAAATAAACGATGTGCTTCAAGGCGTGCGCAAAAGGTTTGCAAAAGAAGTTTTGGTGAGCCGCCCCTCGAAACTCGGCGATGTCATTAAGGGCATCTACTTAAAGCAGGTGATAAGCGGCGAAGAAAAAATTTTGCCGCAAGATCCATCTTTTGTATTTGAGCTCGGCGAAACGATAAACCTTGAAGAACTGAAAGTTGCCCTTACCGGCGTGAGTGCAGGCGAAGAAAAGGAATTCACAATCAACTATCCCGAAGATCATCCGAAAGCGGAATTTAATGGCAAAATAGGGGAATACAAAATTTCAATATCGGGCATTTACGAGCTTGAGCTGCCAGAGCAAAACGAAGAATTTTACACCATGCTCGGCGCAAAAAGCGAAGCAGATTTTAAGGAAAGAGTAACCGATGATATTCTAAAAGACAAGCAGCAAAGCGCAAGGCAAGTGGCATTGAAAGATGCATTAGACAAGCTGATTGAAACAAATCCCTTCCCTGTTTTGGAAGAGCAAATAAAATATGCAGCGTTCAGAAATTTGCAGCGCAATCGCTATGGCGATGAGCAAGCAGAAGAGGAGCTTAGAATTTCCAAAGAACAACTAGATGATATGCGCCCCGAAATTAGCCGCGCCATTCAAGAAGACCGCATTCTGCGCTCCATAGTTGAGCAGGAATCGTTAAAGCCAACGCAGGCTCAGGTAGATGCAAAAATTGAAGAAATCGCAAAATCTATGAGAATGGATTTTACGATTGCAAAAGATACCATGCGCAAAAATGGGCAAATAAACAAATTGCGTGAATCTCTAAAAATAGAACTAGCGCAAAATCTTTTAATAGGAGAAACTTTGTGATTATCCCCAGCATTTTCGAAGACACCGGCAGAGGCGAGCGAGCTTTCGATATATATTCACGCTTGCTAAAAGAACGCATAATTTTTTTGGGCGCACCCATAAACGACGAAGTGGCAAATGTAATTATGGCGCAGCTTATTTATTTAGAGTATGAAAATCCGCAAAAAGATGTAACTATCTACATCAACAGCCCAGGCGGTTATATTTCAAGCGGTCTCGCCATTTACGATACAATTCAGCATATTCGCTCAGATGTAGTTACAATTTGCATAGGCGAAGCATCTTCAATGGCGGCTATTATACTGGCAGCTGGCACAAAAGGAAAAAGGTTTGCTCTGCCGCATTCCCGCATAATGCTGCACCAGCCAAAGGGCTATGCAAAAGGGCAAAGCTCCGATATTCAAATTCACGCAAAAGAAGTAATAAACACTCGCGATAAATTGAATGACATTGTTTCAAAGCACACAGGGAAAAGCCGAGATGAAATAAAGCAAAAAACAGACCGCGATTTTTACCTCACTCCGCAAGAGGCTTTGGAGTTTGGCATTATAGACGAAATATTCAAGCCAAAGGAAAAAAAGTGAAAAAGAAAATATCTGTTTGCAGTTTTTGCAGTGCCACCATAGAAGAAGTAGAAAGACTTATAACAGGTGATGGTGCCGCTATTTGCAACAGATGCGTTCAAACCTGCCACAACATGGTTTTGCTAGATAAAAACAGAAATGTTGCTCCGAGTCCCCAACAGAACAAGCAAACAGAAGTTCACTTGCCGCCTCCCTCAGAATTAAAAAAACATTTAGATAAATTCGTAATAGGCCAGGAAACTGCTAAAATAGCTTTGTCTGTTGCAGTTTACAATCACTATAAAAGGCTGCGTTCCAAAACAAATTCAAAATCCGCAGAAAAGTCTTCAGAAAATTCCGTAGAGATAGACAAATCCAATGTGGTTTTTATTGGCCCCACAGGTTCGGGCAAAACACTTTTGGCCCAAACTCTTGCCCGTTTTTTGCAAGTGCCTTTTACCATAGCAGATGCCACAGTTTTAACCGAAGCGGGCTACGTTGGCGAAGACGTGGACAGCATTTTGGTGCGGCTTTACCAGGCCGCAGAATACAATGCGCAAGCCGCAGAGCGAGGCATAGTCTTTGTTGATGAAATAGACAAAATCGCTCGCAAAGCAGCCAACCCTTCAATCACTCGCGATGTATCGGGCGAAGGCGTTCAGCAAGGTTTGCTGAAAATTTTAGAAGGAACCATTTCTGCGATTCCGCCAAAAGGCGGCCGTAAACACCCAGAACAGAGCATGGTTCACATAAACACCCGCAATATTTTGTTTATATGCGGCGGTGCCTTTGAAAAGCTCGACAAAGTTATTTCAAAACGCATAGATTCCGGCAGCGGAATGGGTTTTGGCGTAGAGGTAGTATCAAAGAGCGACAGGAAAATTGGCGAGGTGTTGAGCAGGTGCGAGCCAGAAGACTTGATAAGCTACGGTCTTTTGCCAGAGCTTGTAGGCAGGTTGCCCGTTATAGTAAGCCTCGATGAACTCGACGAAGAAGCCTTGCTGAGTATTCTAACCAAACCGCAGAATTCTCTTGTGAAGCAATACACAAAGTTATTTGATATGGACAGCATAAAACTTTCCTTTACAGACGAGGCATTGAAAGTGATAGTCAAAAAAACCGTTGAGCAAAAAACAGGCGCTCGCGGCCTTCGCTCGGTTTTGGAAAAAATTCTAATGCCCTATATGTTCGATGTCGCAAAATACCGCGAACTGGGCACTATTAAGATAGACGAAGATGTAGTGAAAGAAGCTTTAGCCAAGGGACGAGGGTGATTAGTGGAAAGCCTCTCTATAAAAAATCTTAAATTCAATCTTACGGTTCTTGCACAATCGGAATTGCCAAGAATATCAAAAAAATCTTTCCGAAATATAATAAGAAAAACTTTGGGCGGAACCAAGCTAATGCAAGCTATATCCTTGCCAAAGGAATTAAATATTTTAGACGGAGTGGAATTGAATTTGGAAAAGGGCGATGTGCTTTGTATTTCAGGCAGATCGGGCGAAGGCAAAAGTTCGCTTTTGCGCGTAATCGCTGGCTTGGAAAAGGCTTGCGATGGTGAGATTTCGCTTTTTGGCGAGCCGGTTAAAAACGATGAATGGAATGCGCTTTCAATGGCGCAAAAAGGCATTGGCTTTGTATTTCAAAATAACGCTCTAATTTCCGATTTAACGGTTAAAGACAATATAGCTGTTCCGCTTCGTTATCATAAAATAGGAACAGAAGAGGAAATAGAGCAAAAGGTAAATCGTGCTTTATTGCTTATGCTTGCACGCAGCTTTGCAAACGATTACCCCTATTCTCTCTCTCTTGGAATGCGAAAGCGCGTTGCTGTTGCGCGTTCCTGGGCATTAGATGCAAAAATCCTTCTCTTAGATGAACCGACTGCCGGGTTAGACAAAAACAGCCGCATAAATTTTTTATCGTTAATGGACAACCTTAGAGAACTTTATAAAACAACTATCATAATGGTAACAAGTGATTTGAGCGTAGCTCAAGATTTAAACAGCAAAATATCTTTTTTAATGGATAAAAAATTAACGACACCCATGCGCTATGAAGAACTGGCAAATAGCGAAGACCCTCGCGTTAGAGCGATGGTGGGATAATAACCCTGTAGAATTTTCGTTTTCCTATTTGGATTATGAGTTCGGAGAAGGGATTAAGGATGGAGTTTCCATCAGCAACGATTTGGCCGCTGATCTTTACGCCTTGGTTTTGGATCATGCGGCGGGCTTCGCCTTTACTGGCAAAGGCTCCAATGGCGATTAGTAAATCCAGGGCTGTGTAATTACTGGGGGGTAATTCCACGGTTGGTGTATCGCCAGGAAGAGCAGTACCGCTGTGTACGGCATGCTCTCTTGCTTCGGTTTCCTTGGCCGTTGTTTCGCCGTAGTATTGCGAAACTATATCTAAGGCGAGCATTCGCTTGGCGTGCTGAATGTCTTTTTTTATCCACTCCGTGTATTCTTCTTTATTTCTGTATGTCAAGAGTTCGAACCAGCTTTCAGCTAAGTTATCTGCAAGGTTGTAAACTTTATGAAACATTTCGTCTGCGGAATCGTTGATGCCAACGTAGTTCCCGAGCGATTTACTCATTTTGAATTTGCCGCAAATACCGAGAAGTATAGGCATAAACAGGCCGATTTGCGGTTCCATTTTATCTCGCAGCTGCAGTTCACGCCCGCGCAAAACATTGAATTTTTGGTCTGTGCCGCCAAGTTCTACATCGCTTTTTATAATAATGCTGTCGTAAGCCTGCATTAAAGGGTAGAGAAATTCATGCAAACTTATGGGCTGTCTGTTTGCATAGCGGCTTTGAAAATCCTCGCGTTCAAGCATTTGCGCAACGGTGATGCTGCTCATGAGTTCTGTGATTTTGTCAAAAGACATTTTGCTCAACCATTCGCCATTGTAGCGGATTTCTGTTTGTTCTTTTTTAACAACTTTGAAAAATTGCTCTTGATATTCCTTTGCGTTTTCCATTACCTGTGCATGGCTAAGCCGAGGCCGAGTTTGATTGCGCCCGCTTGGGTCTCCTATCATGGCGGTGTAATCGCCAACAATAAGCACAGCTTGGTGCCCAAGCTCTTGAAACTGCCGCAGTTTCCGCATTACCACCGTATGCCCCAGATGCACATCTGGAGCCGTTGGATCAACGCCCAACTTAATGCGAAGCGGCATGCCTGTGTCTATAGACTTTTGAATTTTTTTTGCGAGTTCGTTTTCTGGAACAATCTCGTGCACACCGCGCATAAGCACGGCGAGTTGCTCGTTTAGAGGAGGAAATTTCATTGGGGTAATGTAGAAAATTGCATGAAATTTCTCACTGTTGTCCCATAAAACTTTTTTCTTTCAATGCGTTGTATGCTCCCCTTAAACTAAGATGGCAGGCTTTCGCCTGCCAAATGGCTATATTCTTAGTTGTGAAAAAAAGGATT
>JAITFT010000012.1 GCA_031281155.1 Candidatus Fibrimonadaceae bacterium | reverse complement strand
ACACCGCCATCACCGGCACGCTCGGCCCTGCCAGCAAACCGCTTGCCGCAGGCACATACTCCGTAAAGGCAAGATACGAAGATGACGGCAATGCCGGCGAAGCAACCGTAACTTTCACGATTGACAAAGCCCTCGGCACAACAGCACCCGACTACGAACCGCCAACGGATTTGGCAGCCATTGAAGACCAAACTTTGGAAGAAGTTCAACTGCCGCCAGGCTGGGCATGGGACGAAGCACCAACAACGCCAGTCGGCGAAATCGGCCCAAACCCGCACAAAGCCACCTTCACCTCAGCAAACCCAAACTACAGCATAGTAGCAAACATAAACTGGACAATAAACGTCAGCGCCAAGCTCTACACAATAACCTTCGACAGCGACGGCGGCTCTGCGGTAGATGAGCAAACAATAGCCAAAGGCGGCAAAATTGATGAGCCCGCCGAGCCAACAAAAGAAGGCTTCACCTTCCTAGGCTGGCTTAGCGATTTATTAGAAAAAATATGGGATTTCGCAACAGATTTAGTCACCAGTAACACAACGCTAACCGCCGTTTGGGAAGCAATCTCATCATCAAGCAAAGACCAATCCAGCAGCAGCGAAACACAAAGCAGCTCCAGCGAAGAAGCGCCCAGCAGCAGCTCAAACGGCGAAACATCCATCTTTGCAAATCGGGAAAATCCTAAAATCGGGGCCATCGGGGTTCAGACAAGATACTACAATCTCCGCGGCACCCCGCTCGGCACCACCAAGCCTACCGCTCCAGGTGTGTACCTAGAAAAACGCGGAAAATACACACGAAAAATAGCGGTACGCTAAACCCATCCCGCAAACTTAAACTCAAAGCGCTTGCCGCTGTTTACTCGGTAGCAAACTCAAAGGTTCTCCAGAAGCTCGCTAGCTCGCTTCCTAGGGGAATTATCGCAATTTCAAAGCCTCGCAGTACGCAATATGTAGAAAAGCTAGGCTTGGGTGTCCATTACCATAATGCCATTACTCGCGCAACGAATGCGTTTCTGTCAAAGAACGTATATTCCGTGCTGACTGCAAAATGCCTGCCCATATAGGCTATTGCCGGCGTTAATGAATATTGCATTTTTGCGCCATCTAAAAAATATCTTTCTTCGCAACCTTCATATTTTCCAGTTGAATGATGATCAACTCTAGGCGTTGGAAAATTAAGATCAGAGGCACATTCGCCTTTCCAAAACCACCCCTGCTTTAACTGTACTTGAAGATGCTTTGCGTGCCTCGCATAAACAAGCCAGTCTATAGATAAGCTATGCGCCCCAGCCTGGCTGCCTATGGGATAATTTAAATGCGCAAATTGAGCGGTGTATGGATCGAAATGAGTATATATGTATGGTTCAATTCTTGAATATTCCGCTATGCTGCCTGCTCTCCACGATCCGAAACTCCCTGCATATTCAGCGCCTGCCATCCATGCCCATTTTGCCTCTATATTATCGTTTCTAATCAAACTCATGGGGCTTTCCATATCACCTAGGAAAAATTCCGAGTAAAGGCGAAGCCCAATTGGAAACCTGTAACTAAAATCAAGAGCAACAGAACCGCTATTGTGATCTTCGCTGTAATTTCCTTTTTCCATAAAGAGCGGCACTATCGGAACAAAAAGCCAATAATGGTTTAAATCGTAAACAACTTGAAGTTCGCTTATGCCAAGCGTTAAATTACCAAACTCAAATTCATAGCGGTGCCCATATAAATTGCGACTGACTTCTTTACCCATGCTGCTTGTGCTAGTGCAATGCCTGCCATCGCATTTTCCAGCAGGATCTAAGTCTGCATAAAGGCTTACCACGGAAAGCGGACCTATTTTTGTTGTAAGAGATACTTGATTATATGGTACAGAAGCTTGATTTAATGATAAATTGTTGTAATAACCAGGCCCCCAATGCTGGGCATCGCGAGCAAAACCAAGCACCGCCCAACCCATGCGCATAGCGATATGCCCACGGTAACGCGCATAGCTGGAGTAATCAACTTCTTTTAATAGGCCATCGCCCTGATTGGGTTTATTTCCTTGTTTTTCAATAAATTCTCTATCCCAGGAACTCCATTTGCTATGATCTTTTTGGGCACGCCCTTCGCTGAAAATTCTTGCATCAAGCCAAAATTCCACGGAGTCAATGTAGCCGCTCATGTGCATTCCAAATTCGTAGCCATTTATTGTGTCGCCAAATTGCTTGCCGCCGCGAACATCCCACGCCAGCATGGGGCTTATATTGAGCTTTGACCTTCCATCCTCAGCGTGCCAAAAAAGCCATGAGGAAGTATCTTTTTTCTGCCTAAAAGAGGAATCTATTTGCGGGTAGAAAAAGGTTTGCGGCGCAGAGCCTGCCGTCATATCGTGAAAGCGGTTAAGCAGAGGAGAGTATTCCATAGTACGCAGGGTGTAAGGTCTATTAACATTGTGGGTTGAATAGTCTTGTGCAAACAATGCAGTGAAGCAGAGCGCGGCGAGGAAAAATATTTTTTTCATAATGAAAATATAGTTATTTTTCCTTATTTGTTTACCGTTTTTTCTATATTCCTACCATGCACCGTTACCTCATTTTGCTTCTCCTTCTACTGCTTGCGGCTTGCTCTGCGCCATATAACTTAACAGACAGGAACGGAAATACTTTTGTTATTGAAAAACCTGAATTGGAAACAAAGAGGAATTTAGAGTACAGAGCTGGAGATGCCATTAGAGAGCTTGCTGTAAAAGACATAGTTTATTTGTCAATTCCTAATGCAGAGCCTAGAATTTTTGACGGCAAAGTATTTTACCCTGCAACGCTTAGGCTGGAAGATACCGTTTCGGTACCGCCGCAAGGCTTTATTTGCGTAGAGGGCACTTTAATAGCAAAAAATGCAGGTGAAAAATTCAGTATAAAAATGGCCAATATAAGAGAACTTAGTCGCCGAAAAGAAGAAAAATAAATGTATTCCGTTATTCTAGAGTCACTTAATGCAGAATCCGATATCCGAGCCGTAGTTGGCGCAATATCCAATATTTTAGGTGTTGATAAAAAAGAAGCGGTTGAAAAAGCAAGAAATCTTCCCTTAACATTAGGCGAAAATCTGCCTGAAAACGAAGCCAAACTAATGGCAGATATGTTCGGAAGCTTGGGAGCAGGCATAAAAGTATCGCCACCACTCGATGAAATTCCCGCAAGGCCCATAAAAGACTTTAAAATAAAGGCACGAAAAAAAGGAATCCCTTTGGGGTGTTTAATTTGGCTTATGCTTAGTCTAATGGTATTTTCATATTTTGCGAGTTTAAAATATGAATGGATTTTAGGGCAGTTTAAACCAAGCCCCGGCCAAGCCGATAAACTTTTACAAAGGGGCAATATAGACAAAGCAAGAAAAAGCATTCAAAGGCAGCTTCGAGCACAGCCAAACGATCAAGAACTTTTAATTTTGCAGGGAAGATTTTATATAGGCGCAGCTCGCAAAAGAATGAACACAGAGCGTTGGCAAAGCTTTGGCGAAGCGGGCGCGCTTCCAGAACTTGATTCCGCCATAATGTCCCTTCGCAGGGCAGAATCCTTGAACCCCAACGATGGCAGCATTCCAAGATGGATTTCTATTACAGAGCAAATGAGAAGGGCATTGCCAGAAGCGGAAACTGCCGCTCGTAGAGCCATTGCCATTGATCCTTCCGATACAGATAACTGGAATCAGTTGGGGTCGGTACTTGTGGATTTAAGGGATATAAGCCAGGCAGAGCAGGTATTTTACAACGCTTTAAGAATGTCACCTCAAAATGCCCCTACCTTGAAAAATCTTACAATATTAAATCTTTACTATACAAAAGATGCCGAAAGAGCAGCAGGTTTTTTATTCTCATACTTAAATCAAAGAGAATCCAATAACGATTTAGACGTTTTTCAAATGCGCATGGATTTAGCAACAGCAATGATAGGCGACTTTAACCCGCCTTGGGAAAGGCTGAGCCCACCGCGATTACCATTTGAAGAATACGAAAAAAGGCGAGCTCAAATTTCTGCAGATCCAAATTTAAGAAGCGACCCTCTACTGCAAGAGCGATTGGGTTTGCTTTATATGTCCAAAGGCGATAATACTACCGCTGAGGGTCATTTTATAAGAGCCGTTCAGTTAGATTCAAAAAATGAAACTTCCAGAAAAATGCTTGCTATTATGTACTTAAAAAGCGCAAGTTACGACAAGGCTTTGGGAGTAATGCAAGCTGCCGCCGACAACAATACCAGAGACCCTTTCTTTTGGAAAAACATTGGAGTTTTGCAAAAATACTACAGAGTAAATTTCAGCGAGGCATCCAAGGCTTTCAATCGCTATTTTGCCTTAGGCGGAGACTCTTTTGAAGGCAGAGTGAGAAGGGCGGCAAGCAGTTAATTTTTTTCTATCTTACCCTTATGAGAAGAAGCGAGTTTGAAACGAAGCTAATCGTGGGAATCGCATCCCATAGGCTAGCTCTTTTGAGCGAGATTGGCAACCGGGATTTGTATTATTCTAGCGAAATGTATAAACCAGATGAATCCCGAAAAGTTTATTTGCTTGAGTTGAGCGATGATTATTTTATTCTTCGCTCTGATTTAATTTTCGATGAATGCGTTGAAAGATTCTTTTATGTAACAAAAGAAAGATATGAATACAATGCGGGAAATTTAAAAACTGCTTTAACCATCTTGCGTAGGACAGAAAACAGAGTTTATGATATTTTATCGAAGCTTGGGCTTAGAGGCTTTTACAGTAAAAGCGTTTTTATTCGCCGCTTGCTGCAGTTGGTTCCGCAACTGGAGTTGATTGGCAATACTGTTAAAGAGCGCAATACTGCAACTGTCTTTGTCACAATCCGAGAAGACTTTTTACGTTTGGACTATAAAGATGGAGCAATGGAATCTTATATGAACTTGGTAAAGAAAGATTTAAATGAACGAATTTTATTGCAATGCGTTGAGCTAATAACAGCAGCGCTTAAATATGCAGGAAAATAAAAAGGTTTAGAAGTGATAATTCTGCTTGCAGATCCCGATAAAAAATTTGCGAATGAGGTCTTGGAGTTTTGGTCTATAACTGAGGCCGTGGTAACAACAGTAACCAACGTTGCCGATATGATTTCCGTTGCGGCAAGCGGTGAAATTTCCGTTGCTTTTTTAAACTCAGATTTCTTGTGGGCAGCGGAGCTCGATACCGTATCTTACCTAAAAGATTATAATCCGGGCATTGAAATTTTCATTTTATGCGATCCGAAAAAAACAGCTTTGGCCGAAGCTTCGCTTTCTCGTGGCGCAAGCAATTATCTGCTAAAGCCTGTAGCGGTGGCTACCCTTGAGAATACCGTTAGAAAAGCATTGCAAAAACGGAGCAATAAAAAAAGCTACCAACTGATGGAGAGCCAGGTTCTCGAAGAGCTTTTTGGCGGCACTCCCGACATGCAAAAAATTTTAAAAACTATTTATAAAATAGCCCCCACCGCAAGCACTATTTTAATAACAGGAGAATCCGGCACAGGAAAGGAATTTGCTGCAAATATAATGCATCGTTTAAGCAAGAGAGCCGACGAGCCTTTCCTAGCGGTGAATTGCGGAGCCATTCCCGAAAACCTTGTGGAGAGCGAGTTGTTCGGCAGCCGCAAGGGAGCCTTCACCGGAGCCATGAATAAAAAGGGCCTTTTTGAAGAGGCCGATGGCGGAACTCTTTTCCTTGATGAAGTTGCCGAGCTTTCACAGGCGGTTCAAGTGAAGCTGTTGCGTTTTTTGCAGAATAGGGAAATTAGGCGGGTTGGCGAGAACGAGAGCAGAACGCTCGACGTTCGTATTATAGCCGCTACGAATCGCAATGTTATAGAAGAGGTAAAAAAAGGAACCTTCAGAGAAGACTTGTATTATCGCTTAAACACTTTTCACATTATGCTGCCGCCGCTTCGCGAGCGGCGTTCTGTCATTAGCAATCTAATAAAGCATTTTATAATTAAGCATCAAAGCAAAACCGGGAAAATCATAAGGCGCATAAGCCAGGCAGCGCAGATAGCTTTGAAAAGCTACAATTATCCCGGCAATATAAGGGAGCTTGAAAATATAATTGAGCATGCAATGATTATGGCAGAAAGCGAAGAAATAACTTTGGAAGATTTGCCAGAAGCCTTGCACCCAAGCTACACTGTCCCGGACAGCAGGTTCTTGCTCACCTATGGGAGCACAAATAAAAGCGAAACGCCAACGAACGATTCCAATAACGGCGAAGTCTTAACCTTGGCTGAACTTGAACGCCGCCATATTATACAGGTTTTTGAGAGGTATAAAAACGTATCCCTAGCTTCGGAGAAGCTAGGGATAAGCCGCACAACATTGTGGCGGAAATTAGAGGAATATAAAATAGAGTCTATTGACCGCTACACGAACCGCTAACCTGCATCCAGAATGAGCGGTAGTTTTCTTTTTCTTTGCCTTTGCGCATGTCAATAGCAGCTTCGGGGTGAGAATTGAGAATACCGGTAATCATTTGCGGAATAATGTAGCCCCATTCCAGGTTCTGTTCTGCTTGCATTGGAATGAAATCGCTTGCGATAATATCCAAAATTGGGCGGATGTCGAACTTGGGATTTTTCAGGAAACCTAGCAGCAATTCCGTGGTGCAGTTGCCCGCTCCGCGGCCAATGCCGTAGATTGTGCAGTCGAGGTAATCTACATTGTTGATTATTGCCTGTATGGTATTTGAGAAGGCGAGCTGTTGGTTGTTATGCCCGTGGAAACCGAATTTTTTGGTTTTGATCCACCTTTTGTAACGCTTTGCCAGCTTGTCTATGTGTTCCTGGTAAAAGTAGCCAAAGCTATCTACCATGTAAACTACATCTGCCTTCGATTCCTTTTCGGATTGGTCTAGGGCTTCGTCTAGCTCATGGCCGCTGTCGCGGCTTGCTGCCATAATGTTTATGGTAGTCTCATAGCCAAGATCGTGGAATTCATTTACCATAGCGATGCACTTGTCTATTTCGCGGGCATAGCATGCCACGCGCACCATATCGTATGGAGATTCAGAGCGTGGTTTTATTTTGCTCATGTTTGCTCTGCCGATGTCTGCCATAACGGAAATTTTTGGGCCGTTTTCCACGCCTTCTTTCATTTTCCAAAGCAAATCATCATCGCAGAATTTCCAGGGACCAAATTCGTCCCTGCTAAACATTGTGTCGCAATTTTTATATCCAGCTTCCATATAATCCACGCCTGCAGCGGCAAGTGTTTTATAAACTTTTTGCACTAATTCAAAAGAAAATTTGTGCTTGTTGAGCAATCCGCCATCGCGGATAGAGCAATCCAGAACTTTAATGGATTCACGAAACATATTTGACTCCGTTGTAAAATACACGGGAGTAATATAGAAAAAAACTAAATACTGAATTATTTGCCGGGGAGTAGGGCTATCAATATAAATAATAATCCTTCGTATTCGAGGCGCTTAAACGCACATCGGGCAGATCTAGAACATAAATGCTGAAACTCCAGCCTGGAGCAGCTCCTGCGGGGCGCCAGGTGAAATCCATTTTCCAACAGTGAAGTTCTCGATAAAACTGCAATGAATGCGAAGTGAATTGCCCCTCTTCAAATGAATACTGGGAAGAATATTGCATACTCCATCTTTTGGTTGGGCTAATTGAAGCAGAAAGCATTGCAAAATGCCTGTAATCGTCCCTAAACAAATCCCTGCTAACCCTGGTGCTTGAAAAAGTATAATTATAATCAATGCCTGCACTCCAAGCAGAACTTTCATATTTGTTATTCCTAGATGGAAGCCCCGCATTGAAATCTCCATACCAGGCAAAACGGCGGCTAAATCCATAGTTCCAATTTGTAAGTTGCGGAACGCGAACTTTTCCAGGATCTTCTTCAAAAAGATGATAAAAATTATGCGTGGTATTTATTGTGAAAATATAGTTTTCCAAAACTTGAACTCCAAAAGTAGAGTTTATGGGTGCAAAATGAAAAGAATCCGCTGCGAAATTATAGCTGGTACTGTGCGAGGTTGTTAAGAAACGCAAGTTTTTGCTATAGTCATCTATATCTGCGCCTTCATCTAATTCATCGGCGTTGAGCAAAAGGTATTTCATGTCAAAGTCATTTCCCAAACGAAAGCTCACGGTTTTTTGCTCATTTTGAAAAGCTCTATGCCCCAAAAGCGGATGCGGAGCGAATGTGTGATTTGTGTCTAGCTCGGGAGCGTAAGTGAAACCAACAGTTGGCGCAAGAGTGTGGCGAACTCCGGTGAATTTGCCCCATTCCGGGCGCCAAATTCCATACAGCTTTGTTGCCGCATGAATGGAGGCATTGCCTTTTAAATAATATTGCCCAAACTCGTCTTTGGAAGGGTCAAAAACAAAACGACTGCTTCTGTCTGCACTATCGTTTGGGGAATTATATTCCCTGGCAGTCCAGTTTCCAGTAAAGTTCAGCGATGGCGTAATAGCAAAAACATTCAAAAGAATACCCGTATAACTGAAAGTAAGGTTATCGGCAAAGCCTGTGTAGTAAGCCGTTGTATCCACCGTACTAAAAAGAACCGTATCTATCCACGTTGTATCAGGTGCTCTTTGCAAATAGTGGTTAAAATGGTTTGAATAGGAGTAATTTATTTTTTCCCAAAAAGGCGGAGTTATATATTCGCCAGACATATCGGGTTCAAACATCGGGCCAGATGCTCTGAATTGAATATCTGGGATTTGCCTAACTATAAGGCCTGTTTGCAAATTATAGTCTTGCCTTGTTTTCACAGTTATATTTTTATTATCACCAATTCTTTGGTAATATGTCATATTTGCATTTGCCTGCTGGTTTAAGATCGTTCTTTCATCTATGCCATTTTCCCGCCGCAAATCTTGCCGCGAAACAAATGAGCCATCACCAGTTAAAGTTTTGCTGCGGTCGGGAGTTATATTTTGCGCATGTCTAAAATGTATATCATAGTCGCGCCATACGGTTCCGTTATTCCAATAACCTCTGGCATTTACATAGCCATCGAGCATATATCTTTTGGTGTAACGAACCTCGGTATTCGCACTGCTTCTGGTAAAATCCGCCTCGCTGCCTTCTATAACATCTGCATATAGCTGTGCATCCCAGTAATCGTTTGGAGCGTAGTAGAAGCCCAAGTTATTCATAAAAAAACCTTGAGCTTGGTCGCCACCAAATCTTGGCGTTAAAATACCGCTGCGCCGCCCAGTTTTCATTGGCGAAATCATCAACGGCAAAATTGCAACGGGAACTTCGCCCATATTCAAAACCACAGGCCGCGCCGTTACGCTCTCTTTTGGCTTTAGCACCATTCGCCTGCTATAAAAGGAGTAGTGTTGGTGATCTGGATTTGTGCAGGTGGAGAAATCTCCTCTTTCAATTAAAAACCGTTGCTCTTTTAAGGTATCTTTGCCTTGTATCGTAATCGCTCTTATCACCGTTCCGTTGAATTGCTGATTATCCATATAGCTTGTGCCGTAAATTATCTCGCCTACTTTTGTGCCTAAGTTATATTTCATTTTATAAGAGGCAAGTGTTGGCTGCGAGGTTTCCCGGAAAATCGGATTACCTATTACCTCTATGGTTTTATCTGCCTGGCTGTATATAATGGTATCTCCGTTGAGCGTTGCAGTGCGGTATTTGAGCTGTGCTTTGTTGTTCAAGTTAAATGTTCTCGATAAAACATTGTATTCTAAATCAACGGCATGGTATTCCAAAGTGTCTTTTGAATGGCTGTCCATCATCCACCCGCTACCTTCGTTTAGCAAGGTATCTCTTGGCTGCTCCCTTTCTTCCAGTTCAAACCGAAAGAAATCTTGCGAGTATGCTAGTCCGCAAAAAATTAGGAGAAAGAGAAAAGGCATTTATCAAAAAGATAGTAAAGACTCATCCCAGCTTTCGTGTTTTTCAAAACCGAGCAGATTTGCAACAGTTGCCGCAATATTGGAAAGCCCAGCGTTTGGAAGGTTTTTAAGCGAAAGTTTGCCGCTGCTTGTATTGTCGTAGAGAATGAGCGGCACAGGGTTTAGAGTGTGAGCTGTTTTTGCCCTTGCCGGGTCGCCTTTTTCGTACATTTCATCGGCATTACCGTGGTCTGCGGTAATTAATGCAACGCCACCCATAGCATCGAGAACCGGCAAAATGCGGGAGAGGGCCAAATCCACCGCTTCAACCGCCATGGTTGCCGCTCGGAGCGAGCCCGTATGCCCAACCATATCGCCGTTTGCAAAGTTGCAACGCAAAAAATTATACTTGCCGCTCTTCAAAGCATCTAGCATGGCATCGGCAATCTCTGCGCTTTTCATCCAAGGGCGCTGCTCAAAGGGAATCACATCGCTTGGCACTTCAAAATAGGTTTCACCTTCGAATTTGCCGGAGCGGTTGCCATTCCAGAAATACGTTACATGCCCGAATTTCTGCGTTTCGGAGCAGGCGTATTGTAAAAGACCGCTTTTGGAAAACCATTCGCCACTTGTGTTTTTAATGGCTGGCGGCGGCACCAAAAAACGTGCGGGGAGTTTTAAATCGCCATCGTATTGGAGCATGCCGGCGTAGGTAACTTTTGGGCGGCGTTTGCGATCGAATTTATCGAAGGAATCTGATTCAAATGCTTGCGTAATTTCAATGGCTCTATCGCCGCGGAAATTGAAGAATACTACGGAGTCGCCGTTTTGAATGGTGCCAACAGGCTCGCCCTTTTGCGCTATCACAAAGGGAGGCAAGTCTTGGTCTATGGTGCCCTTGTGCTTTTCGCGCAATGCTTTTATGGCAAGAGATGCACTTTCAAATTTCTCGCCTTCGCCGAGAACATGAGTTTGCCAGCCCAGTTCAACCATTTTCCAGTTGGCTTCGTATCTATCCATTGTAATTTTCATTCTGCCGCCGCCGCTCGCAATGCAAACATCAAAGCTTGAATCGCTTAAATCTGCGCAGAATTTTTCAAAAGGCTCAACATATTCCAAAGCGCTTGTTTCCGGCACATCGCGGCCATCTAAAAGAGCATGAACCCTAATGCGTTTCACGCCTTCTTTTTTCGCTTGGGTAATCATGGCTTTTAGGTGGCTTATGTGGCTATGCACATTGCCGTCTGAGAATAGGCCAATAAAATGCAAAGTTCCATTTGCCGTGCCGCTTATAATTTCTTTCCAGGCATCTCTGCCCCAAATTTCACCTTCTTTTATAGAATCGGCAACCAACGATGCTCCTTGGTTATAAACCTGCCCAGCACCTATGGCATTATGCCCAACTTCTGAATTTCCCATATCTTCATCGCTTGGCATTCCAACAGCGGTCCCATGCGCTCTAAGCAGCACATTTGGGTATTTATCAAAGAGCTTATCTAAAATAGGTTTGCGTGCTAAATGCACCGCATTCCCCTGCTCATTTTTAGAAATACCATAACCGTCCATCACAATAACGAGAACAGGCCCTTGAACACCACCGAAAGAAGAAAGTTTTTTTAACATGGGGGGTAAGGTAGAAAAGTTACAACTGCTTCATGCCGCGCATTTTGCTGCGAAGCCACGCCCCAATTTCCTCAACCGGATGCTGCCTTATTGCGGCATTCACCTCAATTAAGCGGCGATTATCGACTCTGTTGGATTTGCCTTCGTTGAAAATTGCGCCAATAACGTCTTTGCCTTGAGCTTGCATAAAGTTTTCCAAAAGCGGAATGCAGCTGTTTGCGAACAAATAGCAACCGTATTCTGCGGTGTCGGAAATAACTCTGTTCATTTCGTAGAGTTTTTTGCGGGAAATCAAGTTTGCAATCAGCGGGGTTTCGTGCAAAGATTCGTAGTAAGCTGATTCGGGTTTCATGCCAGTGTTTACCATTGTTTCAAATGCCAACTCAACGCCTGCCTTTACCATAGCAACCATCAAAAGACCCTTATCGAAATATTCCTGCTCTGAAATGGAAGCGTCTGTAGCGGTTGTTTTTTCAAAAGCGGTTTTGCCCGTTATCTCGCGCCACTCAAGCAATTTTTCATCGCCATTTGCCCAATCTTTCATCATTGTAGAGGAAAATTCTCCGGATATAATATCGTCTTGGTGTTTTTCATAGAGCGATTTCATTATATTTTTTAATTCTTCGGAAAGTTCAAAGGCCCTTATTTTTGCGGGGTTTGAGAGCCTGTCCATCATGTTGGTAATGCCGCCCTGTTTGAGAGCTTCAGACACGGTTTCCCAGCCATATTGCAAAAGTTTGGATGCATAAGCAGGCTCCACGCCAAGCTGAACCATGCGATCGAAGCAAAGCAAAGTGCCTGTTTGGAGCATGCCGCACAATATGGTTTGCTCGCCCATCAAATCGCTTTTTACCTCGGCAATAAAGGAGCTTTCCAAAACGCCGGCACGGTCACTGCCAAGACCAACAGCATAAGCCTTAGCATAAGCTAGACCTTTGCCTTCTGGGTCGTTATCTCTTTGAACTGCAATTAAAGTTGGCATGCCGAAACCACGCACGTACTCCGTACGAACCTCAGAGCCAGGCCCTTTTGGCGCAGCCATAATTACGGTTATGTCTTTTCTAACCTGCATTCCTTCTTCAACAATGTTAAAACCATGGCTATAAAGAAGAACGGCACCCTTTTTCATTAAGGGCATAATTTCTGCAACAACTTTGGAATGCTGTTTATCTGGCGTTAGGTTGCAAACTAAGTCTGCCGAAGGAATCAAGTCTTTATACACTCCAACCTTAAAGCCATTTTCGCTCGCATTTACAAAGCTCGCTCGTTTTTCATCAATGGCGGATTGCCTTAATGCATAGGATACATCTAGCCCGCTATCACGCAAATTAAGCCCCTGATGCAAGCCCTGTGCTCCAGCGCCTATAATTACGATTTTTTTGCCTTTAAGCGCCTCAACACCCTCGGAAAATTCCGAAGCTTCCATAAAACGACACTTGCCAAGCTCTTCTAACTGAACGCGCAACGGTAATGAGTTAAAGTAATTCATTATTAAACCTCTTTTTAACGGCGGTAAGATAGAAAATTTTATTCTGGGCTAGTACTAATTGCTGTTCTGTAAAATATCTGCCGCCCTTTGGAATTCATTGCTTGTTATGCAATGAGGGGTTCCCAAGAGCCTTTGCAGATAAATTCTTTGCTCATTTGTTTTTTTGTCTTCCTCTGCCATGCCAGCCAGCTTGAAAAGAACAGTGCAGACTTTCGGGCTTTGCGGAAATTTCTCCAGCAAGCTCAGGAAAAGCGTTTCTGCATTGTCTGCTCTGCCGACATCTAGCATGCACATTCCCATCCAATAGAGGGAATTTTCTGCTAACTCCCCAGTTCCAAGCAAATCGTAGATTTGCTTAAAACCGTTGTAGGCAATGGCGTATTCGCCTCGCAAGTAATCGGCACGGGAAGCGTTGTAGAGGCTTTCCATTTCCTGATTTCTTTCTGGTTCTGTTTTTCTATTGGAGCTTGTAGCGGCGGCAGAAGATGCTGTAACAACGCTTCTCTGTTGCACGGCCCCTAAAATGCGATCCAGGCGAAAGTTGATTTCTTCCATGCGAGCTTCGGTTCTATAACCTTGAAAATTGACTCCAGAGTTGAGATCTGCAAAGTCTGCCTTAAGGCGGAACAGGCTCCTGTTTTGCTCAAACTTCATGGAGTCTATAACCAGCATTAGCGAATCTACGCGTTTGTTTATGCTTGCCGCAGAGCTTTCGGAAGCCTCCTTGAGTTCCTTTGTGCGCAACACGGTTACGCTCCCGCACGAAGAAAGGAACAAGGCGCAAAACGCAAGAAAAAGCAAAGAATGTTTCATAGGGATAATTTAGTTTGTTATTTGAACCCTAAATGCTGCACGACGGTTTTGAGCCCAGGCTTCTTCGCTGCTGCCAGCTGCTTTTGGCTGCTCTTTGCCAAAGCTGCGCCTTGTCAAACGATTTGAAGAAACGCCGGAGTTCACCAAGAATTGCACAACGGATTCCGCTCTGCGCATTCCAAGCCCCAGATTGTAGGATTCGGTGCCCCTTTCATCTGTGTGCCCCTCGGTTAAAATTGTAAAGCGAGGTTCACGCTTGAGTATGTCGCTAACTTCCGTTAGAACGGTTCTTGCCCGAGCTGTCAAGGTAGCTTGGTCGAACTCAAAATAAACGTCTTCAGACATTATTCTGTTCATGAGTTCTTCCAGGCGGCGACGCTCGGCTTCAAGAGGATCTTCTCTTGGCGGCGGCGGTGGAGGAGGAGGAACGTATGCTGTTTCCTCTTCTTCTACTACTGGTGGCTCAACCTCTATTATAGGTTGCGGTTTTTTAGCGCAAGCAAACAAGGCAAGGCTAAAGCTGACTGCTACGAATGTAAGCAATGTTTTCATGGGATTCCTCCTATGTTTATGTTGTTAGACCATGCCGGCGATGTGTTTTCGCCAGCGTTTGTTATACGAGTTACGCCGCTACCATCGCGACGCATAATGTATATTTGGTAAGTTCCTGATCGATTGCTGGAAAATGCTATGGACATTCCATCTGGCGACCAGGTTGGACGTTCGTTGTTGCCTTCAAACGTTAATTTTTGAACATCGGTGCCGTCTATGGCGCTTGTGTATATGTTGAGCCTTCCGGCATCCATTGAGCAGTAGGCAATGCGTTCGCCATCTGGCGACCAAACTGCGCTTTCGTTGTATCTGCCAAAAAATGTAATTCTCTGAACATCGCTGCCGTCTCTTGAAGCCATGTAGATTTGCGGTTGACCGCCTCTATCGCTGGAGAATAAAAAAGCCGTGCCCCGTGGGCTCCAAGAAGGGCTTACATCTATGTGCCTACCGTAAATTAAACGGGCAGCACTGCCTGTTTGCGGATTGCCTTGCCATATATCTGTGCCGCTTTGCCCAAATGTTGAGAAGAGCAGGGTTCCGTCTCTTGGATTTGCAGATGGCCCGAAAGTTTGGTCTATTTGCGGAAATAATAATCTGTCTTGCGAAGAAGCAAGCACTCTTTCAAAAATTTGAGTTTTGTCGTTTCGCAGGCTCGTAAAATAAATTCTTGAGTTATCGGGGCTCCATGCAGGCAGGAAATTCGGGCCGTTGCTTGTTATTTGCCTTCTGCGAAAGCCGTCGTAATCGGCTACTACAATTTGCTTTTGGCCATTTATTCTGCTAACCCATGTCATTTGGGTAGAGGCAAAGCCGTAAACACCCCAAAGCTGGTGTATAACGTTGTCTGCGCACTTGTGTAGCGATGTGCGAATTTGCTCCACAGGGCTTGTGTAAACAAAGCCTTTTACCATCTCTCTAGAGGCAGATGCATGAAGCTTGCACTCAAGCTTCGCCTGGCCCTCGCTCATGGAGAGTTTTCCTGTTACATAATGCTTTGCCTGAACGCGCGAAAGCGCAAGCAAATTGTATTGCTCTAATTCGATAACCGAAAAACGGCCGCTCAGTTGAAAATCCCTAGCAAGAGTTTTTTGCGGCAGCTCTTCTAGCTTGCTCCAGTCGCTTTTGTCTATTTCAAAATTAATGACCCCTATGGGCAAGGTCCTTTCTGTTGAAACCGCTATGTCCATGGTAATAGTATCTTGCTGCGCATATAGGAATGAGCAAAGAAACAGGAATGTGGAAAAAGCAATTTTCATTTCTTGGAAAATATAGTAAATTTTTAAAATAGTATTTGCTCTTGAGCTTATAGCTTATAGCTTGTATGAAGTATTTTGTATATTTCGGAACGTGACTCCTCTAATTATCGCCTTCCTAGGTTTAGTCAGCGACCCTGACTTTGCCAACGCAGACTCCATCAACGTAGAAGTAGTAGAAACTGGCACCAGCATAACTACTCAATTCAATAAACAATTCAAGCTGGAGCTACCGCAAGACACAATATGGAATATATGCATACAAGCCCACAAAGAAAAATGCTACGAATTAAAATACCTGGGAGCCGACTCAGTTTTTTCCGCAAAAATTTCGGGAGAAAATGTTACTTGGTTTGGAGATGGAGTTTCTAGAATTGAAGCTGAAGAGCTGAGTGATGAAAGAGAGATAGACATAGCCGCAGATAGCATTCCGGAAATACAAGCTCCTGTGGAGCAGATTACCGAGTTGCGAAAAGTGGTGGTGCAGCTTCGTAAGAAGCCTCGGCGAAAGCTAGGGGAGTCGGTTGTTAGCGCCAAGAATATAAAGAGGATGCCTGGGTTGGCTGAGGCAGATGTTATACGGAGCATTCAGGCCTTGCCTGGCGTGGTTGCCAGCTCGGATTTTAGCACGAAAATTTATGTGCGAGGCGGAGCGAGCGACCAGAATTTGTTTTTGCTTGATAATGGAATTGTTTATTCTCCAACGCACTTCTTTGGGCTTTTTTCAACTTTTTTGGTTGAAACAGTAGATGACGTTAAATTCTACAAAAGCGGATTCCCCGCCGAATACGGCAACCGCCTAAGCTCTGTTGCTTCCATAAACAGCAGGCAAGGCGGCAACGATACGCTAGACGAATGGTTTGCCAAAAATTCCATAAAAATCAGCACCTTCGCTGCCCAAGCCCACACCGAAGGCCGCCAAGGCGATGCGCGCTGGGTTGTCGCCGGCCGCAGCACCTACATAAAGCAAATTCTAGATGCACTGCAGGCCGCCGGATTAACCGATTTTACCGTTGATTATAAATTTACGGATATTCAGGGAGTCTTTGATTATAAGGTAAACGATAACATGGATTTGCGTTTGTCTTTATATACCGGCGCAGATGTTTTGAATTTCTCGCCGCTTTTTGTGGAATGGGGAAATACTGTAATTCCAATAAACCTGCAGTATAGAATAAACGATAAACTAAGATGGAATTATAATTTTGCGTATAGCAGGTTTCATCAAGACTTTGAATTGGAAGACTTATTCGGAATGAAAAACGGAGTTAGCACGCTTGCGAGCCGCCAATCGTTTACATATACCGGAATCGATAAACACGCTTTAACTTTTGGCTATGACTTGGAATTTTCCGATATTACATTTGAACAACATATTGAAATAACCGGGCAAAGCCTTGAAGATAAGCCGCAAACTTATCATCATATTTTATATGCCCAAGATATTTGGCGGCTGGCTCCTTGGGAGTTGCGCTATGGCTTGCGTTTCAATTACCACACGCTTTCAGGGCATTTTGGAGTGGAGCCTCGCTTTGCCGCAGCGTGGGAGTTTGCGGAAAACCAAAAACTGGAATTTTACACGGGTTATTATTTGCAATATTTAAATAGCTTAATGTTTTCCGATCAAGAGGCATTAAACGAATTTTATTACCCCGCCCGCAAAACGGCAATCAACGGCACTGTGAAACCATCTAATTCCATTTTAACTGCTGTAGGTTATTCAAGAAGCGATATTGATTTCGGAATATTCGGGAGATACAATTTTAATACCGAAATTTATTACAAAACGCTAAATAATTTAACAGTTTACGATCAATCAGATATTGATTCCGTTGCCGATCAAATGGAGTCGCTTGGAGATTTGATTGTTAGGGGAGAAGGCTATTCTTTTGGCTACGAGCTTTCTCTGCAGAAACCGGAGGGTTTTATTTCAGGTAGCATAAATTTTAACCAAGGCCTTTCCGTTTTCAAAGACGGGGACAATCCGGCTTATTTCCCAAACTGGCACCAGCCTTATGCTTTGAAAGGCGATTTATGTTTTAACTGGTTTGAGGAAACTTATTTTTTGCGCACCAGCTTTCAGCTCAAATGGGCGAGCGGAATGCCCTACACGCCCTATCTTGGCTACCTGGCATCTTATGGGGTAGATCAAGGCTTTCCGGGCCACGATATTACAACCCCGCTTGGCAACCGCAACACCACCTTGCAAACGCCTTATTTTCGCTTAGATGCAAAGCTTATAGACTGGGGCAAAAAAGACAAGTGGAATTTTGGTTTTACAATCCTAAATTTAACCGACCACGACAATCTCTTTTTCACATTCTACGACACTCGCCAAAACCCGCCGGAGGTTAGAAAAATTTATCAATTTCCATTTTTCCCACTGCTGATGAATTGGGAGTATTATTTTTAAAAAATTTTTCTAGTTCAATTGTTTGTTGCGATGCCAATAGTCATGGACCTTTTCAGTAGCCCAATTCATTCATAAATGCTAAGTCGGTTTAGGTGAAATTTGAAAGCGGAACGTGATTAGCGTACCGCTATCTTTCTCATTTAACGACCCATATCCCTATTTTCTTAGAGCCGTCGCGCTCGATTATGCCTTTCTTTTGCAGACTAATCATTATAGAGTGAGTATTTCGTTCCGATTTTCCAATGGCTTGCGCTATTTCATTTTGCGTTGCTTGCGGACTATTTGCAATAAACTGAACAACAGCCTGCTCATCTAAAGTGCAATCTTTGCGGTTTATTTTTTTCGTTGTCATAATTCAAATTTTTAAGCACAACGATAAAAGATTGTGGAGTGGACTTAAATTCAGGCGTTATGTCGGCAGGGTATGCGTCTACAATTTTCTTTAGACCACTCCCTCTACGCTCCATAAATTTCAGGCGATGCATAATATCGCAAAGCACAGGATTGCGACGAACGGACGCAATGCTTTCAATCGTCATATCCTGTATGCGCTTGCCATCTGCCATTCCACCAGGCGAAACAATTTCCAAACGATCTTCGTAAATGTCTATATGAATCTCGCTTCCTTTAATCACGTAGTCGCGATGGACGATTGCGTTTACAAGAGCTTCGTAAACAGCCTCTTGCGGGTAATCGGGGAGCTCGACACGACCGCTCCCAGTCTTATACCATTTGACGGAAGAATTATTGCGCACAAAGCCGAGTGCATTTTCCACAAGCTTTATCGCATTTCCTTCGAATTCTGCGTCATCATCAGCCTCAAACTTTGATGTTTTTGTAAGCCCGTTCCAACGTGTGCAAAAAATGCGAGATTGATAAACGGCGTGTTGGTCGGCAAACAACGCGCCCGCATAGGTGAGCTTGTTATCTACAGCCATGCCAAACGAAAAATAATCCTTAGCGCGGTCAATTTTGAGGTTTGAACCGCCCCTTTAAAAAAGTATTCTAAGTTAAGACATTATATTAACCCTTTAGGAGT
>JAITFT010000006.1 GCA_031281155.1 Candidatus Fibrimonadaceae bacterium | reverse complement strand
GGACATAGGAATCCCTGTATTTTAAATCATATAATAAGTACCGCCCCCAGTCCTATAACCGATAATGTAGAAAATTGGAGAAACGCCGCATGAACGAAACAGTCCTCGCAGAAAGGGCAAGGCTCGCCTTGCCCCTACCAGCCATCCTGTCAATCCTGTCAATCCTGATAATCGGGGCCATCGGGGTTCAGACAAATGCAATTCAATGGGTCTGATGTAGAAATTTTATCGGCGAGCAACAGCGCATCGCGGAGCGATGAGGGATCTGCTTTGTTTTGCCAAGCTATGTCGAAACCTGTTCCGTGATCTACGCTGGTGCGTAAAATCGGGATTCCCAGCGTTGTATTAACCCCGCCGACTTTGCGGACTTTGCCAAGGTTAAAAGCCAGCGTTTTTGTAACCACATGCCCCTGGTCGTGGTACATGGCTATAACGCCATCGAAAACTTTGCCGCCTAGCTGCGGAAATACAACATCAGCAGGAAGAGGACCAACAGCATTGATTTTCATAGCGCGGAGTCTTTTCACAGCGGGCATAATGTTCAGCGTTTCTTCTTTGCCAAACAAGCCATTCTCGCCAGCATGAGGGTTAATTCCTGCAACGCCTATCCTCGGTTTCTTAATGCCTTTGTATTTTATTAAAAAATCGTTTAATAATTTACCAACTTTTACAATTCGTTCCGGCTTTGCTTTTTTTATAGCCTCAGCGAGAGAAACGTGAGTGCTTACATGCGCAACAACCCAGTCTCCGTGAACAAGAGCAAGCACAGGCTCCTTGTCGCCGCACATTTCGCCGATGTATTCCGTGTGCCCTTGAAAGCCCGGCAAAGTTTTTTCCACCGCTTCTTTGCAAAGCGGAGCAGTCACCACTGCAGCTGCATAGCCCGCCTGCACAAGCTCCGTTGCTTGCCGAACCCATGCGAGGCTTGCGGCACCTGCCGCCTTTGAAAGTTTCCCGGGTTGCAGCTTGCCCTTAAACGGCACGCTGTCTGCATAAATTCCACACTTTATTGTTTTATTGATTTTCAAAATTTCTTTGCATTCATCAAGCACATTTGTGTCTCCAACAAGAATCACAGGGTGCCTGGTTTTCGGTGCTTTTGCCATAAGCTTTAAACAAATCTCCGGCCCAATGCCGTTAGGATCACCAATGGTTATGAGAATGGGTTTCATAACGGCTAATGTAGAATTTTCTACATTTACTGTATGCGTAGATTCCTAATTGCCTGTTTTTTTGGAGTATCTTCTCTCGGTCTCTTTTCCTGCGGCGTACACGATTTTTTGGATTTTAAGCCTTTAACAGAGGCTAAAATGGTAGAGGCTTTGCAAGAGGCTCTTGTTTTTGGCAGCAAAACTGCAGCTAATAACTTGGGTGATTCAAGCTGTTCTTTGGCGGCGAGTTCAGCAGGGGAGTGCTTAACCGGTTACTTAGGAAACAAGCTGGTGGAAATAGCCCTGCCAGATACCGTTAAAGATGTTTTGGACAAAGTAAGTTCATTCACAAGTTCCATAAATGGGCTGCCAACGCCTGCGAAAACGCTTTTGGCGGCAGCGCTTGGCGTGGATTACAATTCTATTTTTAATTTAGGCAGATATGGAGATTCCATAAAAGTCGCTTTGAATAGGGGAGCCGAGCAGGCTGCGCCAATGTCTATTGAAGTGTTCAGAAACGCCATATTCGGAATGTCTTTCAGCGATGCAAAAGGAGTGCTGAAAGGGGACTCAATGGCAGCCACAAGTTATTTAAATACAATGACTTACAGCGGCCTGCAAGTAGCATTTGCTCCTATTATAAAGGAACCTTTGGACCTGTTAAATCCAAATGGATTTTGGAACCCTCTTGCTCGAAATTACAATTCATTCGCAAAAACATACTCAAGTATTAGCGTTGGATTAAGTACCAATACTTTGCTGAAAACAGCTCTTGACAGTTCATCCTTGCCCGATTTGCCTTACAGCGCTTTGCCAGAAGATATTTCCAAAATATTATCTGAATATGCAACCGGCAAGGCTTTAGACGGCTTGTTTTTTATGGTAGGCAAGCAAGAAACCAAGCTAAGGGCAGATCCCTGGGGAACAGTTAAAGGTGCTGGCGGCTTTATAACCGATGCCGTGGGCGACTTGCTGGGCGATGTATTTGACAGGGCTAAAGAAGGCCTGCTGTAGAGTGGGACTTTCGCCGATAATGTCTATTATGTTAACTAAGCCTCTTCTTACCATTGCTGGTTTTGACCCAAGCGCAGGCGCTGGCATTTTGGCGGATATAAAAGCTTTTGAGCATTGCGGGGTTTATGGGCAAGCCGTGTGCACGGCATTAACGGTGCAGAATGAGGAACATTTTAAAGAGCCTGGCTGGGTTTCTTGGCAGCAAATAAAAGCGCAACTCTTGGTGCTGTCAAGAGTTAGAGATTTTAACTATATAAAAATAGGATTGGTTGAGAGTCCTCAAACTCTGGAAAAAATCCTCAAATGGCTGCGTAAAAAATACCCTGAATCCTTTATTCTTTGGGATCCAATATTAAAGGCAAGCGCAGGCTTTGAATTTCACAAGCAGAACGCTGTAAGTTGGCAAAAACTATTCACTTATGTAAATCTTATCACGCCGAATTTGCCCGAAGCAGAGTTTTTGGGCATTTCCAAAGGCTCGCTTAAAGCCGCTGTCTTGGTAAAAGGCGGACATTCTCTTAATTCGCAAAAAAGCGAAGATTTATTATTTCTACCCCACTCCCCTACTCCTGTAAAATTTGTTTCAAAACGCATAAAAAAAGAAAGGCACGGCAGCGGCTGCACTCTTTCCGCTTTAATTCTCGCTAACTTCGCAAGGCATAAGGACTTAGAGAAAGCAATTCACGAGACAAAGAAGGTAATGCAGGGATTTTTTATGAACGGAACGGGGAAATTGGGGGTAATTAAACAGAAATAATTTCCTCTGCCAAATAGCCGTCACTACGGCAGTGCATATCTGATATTCCCAGGCTTATCTCTTCGTATATGGGGGATTTATAAAACATATCCAAAGCTTCCCTAAGAGATATATTTGCCTTTTTTGCCAAAGCATCTATAACGCCCTTGTATTTAGATTGCAATAATGTAGGATGCGCTTTCATATTTCATAACTCTCCATGAAATGCAAATGTTCATCTATAATTGCCTGACTCTTAAAACAATATTGAATATTTGGCCTCTCGTATCGCAACCTTTTTAGAGTTTCCTGCTTTGGTATTAAATTGTCTAAAAATAGTTGCAAGGTATTAAATACATCATCATTGGCTATGCCGCCAATTACCAAATCATAATTTTTTTCCAATTTTTTTCCGGTTCGGCATAAAATCACAAAATCAAGCCATTCATCAGAATAGGAATCAAATTTTAAAACAGAAGCTTTTTCAATATTTTTTTCATCAAACTCATATTTTGAAATCACCGATGCTTGTTTTCGTTTTTTGAATTTAAGCGACCATTTTTCCGCTTGCTCTTTAATGGAAGTTGTATAAAAGCCTATGCCAAAATCCAGTTCTTTGCGAGAAAATGACAGATTCGGTTTTTCAATTTGTATGTAAGAGCCGTGATATAAAATCATTTCACCAATCCTTTTTCTTTCATATAATCCAAAATATCATTAACAATATAAGTTTTGCCTTGGGTATGCAAAACATCATAGCACGGAATTATATAGTCATCTAGAATATCGCTATCTTCTGTTAGCATTTTATACACCTCGTTCCCAGGCTTGCCCAATTTTTCTGCCACGCTTTCAAGGCAAAAAACAGCAAACTCCATCTCTTTTCTGCCAAAATCAGCCATCACACAGCCTTCTGGCAGTTTCAAAATTTCACTCATTGAATCCTTGTTAATATGTATTGGTTTATAGAAACCCCTTCTTCTGCAGATTTTATTGCTATTTTTTTGTGTACTGTTTTAGGCATTTTTAATCTTAAATAGCCGTTATACGTCTTAAGTCCAATTGGTTCTGGGATTTCTTCACTTTCCTCTTCCATCCATTTTATAGTTTCAGCAATAACCTTCTTCATTTCCAATAATGCTTCTTGCACTGTACTTCCATGAGCAAAAAGAGACGGAAATTCAAGGCAGTTTGCAATATGCACATTGTCTTCTGCCGACCATTCTACCCTGTAGGTGTACTTTTCAGTAAAACTTGCTTTTTTCATTTTGCACCTCCTTTTAATTCATTCAATTTTTCCAAGGCTTCCTTGACCTGCCTAACTTGATATGGTTTTGCATTTTTCCC
The DNA here is from genome assembly GCA_031281155.1 of Candidatus Fibrimonadaceae bacterium. GTDB lineage: Bacteria > Fibrobacterota > Fibrobacteria > Fibrobacterales > Fibrobacteraceae > Fibrimonas. Next base: position 2,518 of record JAITFT010000006.1, on the reverse strand, counting down.
ATCCTTTTGTATATTTATCCTTGGGTTACCAGCCCAAGGCATTTTAAAAATATGATGACTACCACATACTCTCGGTTTTCCGAAATGCTCTATACATATATTTAGCAATTCAGAAAATCTTACATTTTCTTTATTAGACAGTCTAATGTTTCCGTCGAGTAGACGACTTTCAACTTTCTCCTTTTTATGTTGCACAGGCTTTCCCATGCTGTATAAGATAGAAAATTGTATCGTCCCTCACAGAACCACACGTGCCCTATTAAGGCATGCGGCTCTTCAAGTCAGCATCGGTTTCCAATTCCAAATATTAACCGTCAATATTCTGGGGAGCGCAGGTGGCATCTATTATCAAGTCGCCGGAGTTGGGAGGATCGGGAGGGCCGCCGCCGCCATCTTCGTCTGAGGAAGGCGGATCCGATTCCTCGGAATTAAAGGCTTCGCAGATTGTGAGCTCGTTGATTTCGCCGAGCAGGTCCGTGAGGCGCTTGCGGAAGTAAACCATGAGAGAGGCATCAAAAGGGGGCTCGTCAACGTAGCCGGGAAAACCGCAGAAATACTGCAGGCAGGGAGTTTCCTGTATCTGGAGAACAGTCTCCTCGTCAGAAATCCTGCGCTCAACTTGGATAAGGAGCGCGCCGAGCGCAAGCTGAAGAGGTTTGGCAACCTGGCCGTTGACGCTGTCGAAGGTGCCGGCGTAAAGGCGCTCTATCTTGTCCCAGGGAATGACGCCGGCTTTTTTGATCCAGCGGTTCTTAGGATTGAGTTTCATGCCGAGAGGCATGTTGAAGTCCGTGAAACTAATCTGTTTGCTCTGAAATTTATACATGGAGTATCCTGGAGGCAAGCTTTTTAAGCATTTTTCCCTGCACACAAATATAGCTTTTTTTTAAGGAGATGTCAAGCAAATACGAGAACTATCGAAGAATTTTCATATAAAAGAATCGTTCAGTTGGCACTAAATATGAATATTTTGCCTTTTTGAGGATTTCCTGGAACAGCCCAGTACCTAACGTATCCATGTTATTTCTCTTTTTTTTAATTTTCTTAATATAGCATCTGCATACAAGAAATGATTACACCCTTTAAATCTTTTCGTATTACCTCTAGCAGTAGGGTGAGGAGCTTCTAATATATAATTTGTTTTATTGTTGATAGGCATTTTTTCTATAGTTTCTATACTATTAACTTCAATATCAAAAGCAAGAGCATTGCAGATATTTCCTTTAAAACTCTGTGCTTTTTTTCCCCACAACATCCAAATACAAGGATGTGTTTTTGATATATATTTTATTACACTACCAATACAGTTTTTCCAATAGCCTAAATGAGAGCCTATTTTTCCTGCTTCTATTGTTAAAGCGGTATTTAACAAGAAAACTCCACTATCTCTCCAATCTTTGAGAGTTCTCCACTCTGGATGTTCATGATTAGCCAAGCATGGTATCGCAAACTCTTTAACAATCTCTTCCTTTATGACTCTTAGACTTGCAGGTATTTTCTTATCTGCAGGAACAGCAAAAGCATATCCCATAGCATTTCCTTCAGTAGGATACGGATCTTGTCCAAGAATTATTACTTTAATATCACTGACAGGCATTTTGAAAACATTAAAAATGTCTTCTCTTTCGGGTTGGTATTTAGTATTAGACAAATTAGGCAATATTTTCTCATTTAATGTTTCGTACAACAAACTTTTAATTGGAGTCCAACTTGCATGTATATCTAACATAAATTTTATCCTACCATATGATGAAACTTGTTCAAATATAGAAAATACTAGAATCTTGTCAAGAGAAAAAATGGGAAAACCTTACCCTCTCATTCTCAGCAATTCGTTGTAGGCTTCTAGGGTTTTGTTGCGGATTTCAAGCATAAGGTTGAAGGCAACCTTTGCTTCGCCTACGGCGAGCATAACTTGGTGAACGTCTTTGATTTCGCCAGCTACCATCTTTTGAATGGACTCATCGGCGTAGTTTTGCATGTGATTAACGTCGGTTAAGAAGCCAGATAGCATTTCGCCAAAGCTGGGAGCATCGGCTTTCTGGGGACCCATGCGTTTTGGGTCTAAACCAGGCTTGAGCGGCTGAACGGTGTCGCTCAGCGGCTTTGAGTTTGAAACTGGTGTTCTAATATCGTTGTACATACCTACCTCTAAATATAGAAAAATTAAGCCCTAACATCTATGAAATTCCCTAATTCGCGAACGGGCAGGCCCTCAGCACTCCTTTCTCGCAGAGCGCCCACCCGTTCCTCTATTGTTCCATTGAAATCCATTGCTACTGCCTTTATATGCTTATCGGTTTTTACATCAGAAACTTTAGCGGCCTTTGGAGCCGCTGGCTCTAGCCCTATTTCTTTTCTTTTGGAATCCAAAAGGGCGCGCCAGTCGGCCTTTTCGGTTTGCCTTTTGGCAGACAAACCTTCTTTGGCTCGTGCGCTCTCGCGTAATTCCATGAATTTTTGGACATCGATTTTCATTGTTTTTCCTCAGCGAGGGGACAGACAGGCCTGCCCCTAC
>JAITFT010000003.1 GCA_031281155.1 Candidatus Fibrimonadaceae bacterium | reverse complement strand
CCACCGCCGTTAGATGCGGTATAGTCGTTTGCCCAACCGCTGCCGGAATCGTTTATTCTGCCAGACTGATGCCCGCCAGAGCCGCCGCCGCCGACGATATTGCCGCGAGAGCCACCAGTGGCTCTTACAGTGGCGTTATCTAATATGTATAAAGTACCCGAAGCATTTGATGCGTTACCGTCCCTGCCATTTGAACCTCGATCGCCAGTCCAAGATGCCCAATAGCCGGAGACATTTGTATTTCCGGTTATTCCCATCGGAATTAACCGGGCAGCACCATTATTAGTAAAACTGCCACCCGCACCACCCGCAGTGCCAATTCCGGCACCAGCGCCGCCGCCGCCGCCACCGCCAAAGCCGCCTTCACCGCCTTGCATATTACCATTTACCCCGCTATAAGTAAAAGTACCCGCACCACCTGTGCCGCCGCTGGAACCAGCTGCTGCGTTGCCGCCAGTAGCGACAAGCGTGCCGCCACCGCGAATTATAAGCGTTTGACCACTGTTTAAGCGAATACCCGGCTGACCAGGTGAAAGTGTGCCGCTTGTTAATGTTATCCCTCCAGGGGCACCTGTTACGGTAAGCGTTACGCCTTCCGCTATGTATATGTTGACTATGCCTGAAATAATAAGACCAGCGGTATTGGTATTAGCGCCAGTAATTGTTCTATCCGCCGTAACTTTATAGTTGCCTGTTAAAGTGGAACCTGCCGAGGCAGTAAGCTCAGTCCAGGTGTCCCAGTAATTACTCTGGGCCATTGCATTGCTGGCAAATAAAGCAAGCAAAATTGCGAGAAAGGTGAGTTTAGATTTGAGTTTGGATTTGTTCATGGGGAACTCCTGTGGAATTTAAAGGTGAAATTTTTGCCCCCCAAAAAGCCCGCATACGCTTTCAACGCCGCTGGCCTCATACCCCGCTCGGGGGGGGGGGGTGCTTTAAAAAAGATAGACGACCGTTAGTCAAAAGCGAAAGACGCTTGCATTGGGGAGCTTCTAGGGGAGGCTCGAGTAGAGGCTCTAGGAGAGCTTTTGGTGAAGGCTTGTACCCTAGGCGTGAACTGCCCCAGAGAGCTTCCGGTGGAAGGTCGGCGTGCCAAAAAGGCTGGGGTGAGTTACGGTGAGTTTGCATTGTTGGGGGGTAAGGTAGAAAAAAATTGGGTAATCAAAATCCCGCCGCAATGTAGGGGCAATCCAACGTGATTGCCCAAAAGGGCTTGATTTCACGGCTGCGGCAATGACGACGATTTGCCGCAAACAATGGCGTTGGCTGGGTAAGGCACGCCTTACCCCTACGGTTGCCAATTTTGCACAACAAATATATATGGCCTACGCCGCAGAGCGGCGGGGAATTTGACGCTTCCGGTGGAAGCTCGGAGCCTCACAAAGGCTGGGGTAAGGAAAGCAACTTCGCCCGCCTATCTTTCATAAAGCACCTTTCCGGAATCTTCTATTTCTTTGATGAAAAAATTGTTTTTTTGTTTTAAGTATTCAAACTCGACCTTTGAATAAACTAAAATATCCATTGCTATTTGATAATTTATTTCTAACAGAGTTTTAGAGACAAGCATTTTCCTATCCATTTTTTCTTTAAAACTTTTAACGAAATCGTTAGAATCTAAAATAACCATCACATCAAGGTCGCTGTCTTCTGTTGGATTGCCTTTAGCATAAGAACCAAATAAAATAATTTTATACGGCTTTAATTCTTTAAGCCGCTCTGTCATTTCATCTATTAAATGCTGTTTTGGCATAGGTACAATGTAGAAATTAACAGGAGTGAAAATCGGAAATTGAAAACTTAAATTGAGCCCCTAGACGAGGGACTCCACAAAGGCTCCGCTTGCCAATCAACAGGAAATCCCATAGCGGTTTTGTCTATGCTGGGGTATTTCGAGAATAAATCGGTTAACTTTTGCTTAAAAGAATGCTTAGGGTTTATGATGTTCAGCAAATAAAGAATCATAGACAGGACAATGTATATGCGGTCTCTACAAACTTGATTGTTGGCGAGCCATATATTTTTAAGAATCTTTTGGTGATTTTTATTAGTCTTTAAAGGCAAGGGCCTAATTCGCATTTGCCTATTCCATAATCTAGCGTGATGAGCACATATATTCCTAACATAAACCAAGCTATGTATCCATGATTCAAAAACTACGCCATGCAAACCAAAAAATTGCGCAATTTCCTGTTTGTCTTTTGGCAATTTCAAATATTTATATATCTTAGACAATGTTCCAAAAGATATTGTTTCCAATAACATAAACGCAGGCGGAATATCATTTGAATATTCTTTTCTGAAAGAAATTATAAAACTTTCATGGCTTCTGTTAACTTCCTTTTTTATATTTGACATCATAGATGCATACATTTCAGAATCTAAAAATAAAGATTCTTCTTCAAGCCAAAAATGGCCATTAGATAGAGACAAAACATGCACCATCTTTGAACGGATCGCTATTTCAATTTTCTCTACCTCTGCCATAATTATTTTTCGCAAATTTTTATCGAATTTATACAATTCAAATGCTTTGTCAAAATCGGTATTTTCCTTGAAAATTTTATTCTGCTTGTCTTTTAGAAACGGATACCAATAACTACTAAGCCTATAATAGCTTATTCGTTCAAGCAGATTTAAGGCTTGTGGTTCGTCTTTAAAAAACAAACCTCTGCTTTTAAGTAGATTCATTTGTTCTTCATAAGGCAAGAACGGTTCCTGATAAACTTCTCTTTGCATAAATCTTCCCTGAAATAAAAAACCCGCCCTAATACGCTGTTCTAACGGGAAGCGGGGCGGGTATGTTATGGATAAATATAGAAAAAAAATAAAATCTTGTCAAGGGAGAAATTAACAGGAGTGAAAATTGAAAACCCAAAGAAAGCTTCCGGCGGAAGAAAAAAATTGGGCAATCACGTTTGGATTGCCCAAAAGGGCTTGATTTCACGGCAAAAAAACGCAAACTGGGACACCCAAGCCTAGCTTTTCTGCATATTGCGCAATGCGAGGCTTTGAAATTGCGATAATTCCCCTCTGTGAAGGGGCAGTTTGCCGTGAAGTTTGCGGGGTGGGACTTGGGTTCTTTTATGGAATCAAATAAAGCAAAGAAAAATAAACGGCTTGGATTTTTGACTCAAAGCGCCCCTCCCCAGAGGGGAATTGAAAACTAACGAAAACAGGAAAGCTTCCGGTGGAAGCTCGGAGCCTCACAAAGGCTGGGGTAAGTTACCGTGAATTGGTATAAATGATATTCCTTTTACTCGAACATTTTCCTCGCCTGCGTAAATCACGGCGGGGTTGATAGCGTTGCTTGCGAAGCTTAAAAAAGAGCGAATATTATTTGCCAAAGAAGAATCGTAGGTCTTTGCCGCTTTAATTTCTATTGGCTGCAAATTGCGGGAATGGTTTATGCACAAATCTATTTCCAAACCGTGTTGGTCTCTGAAATAATAAAGTTCTGGCTCTTTCCCTTGATTATAACGTGCTTTCAAAATTTCCATAACAACCATATTTTCAAACAAGCCACCCAAAAGCGGATCTCTGAACACCTGTGCTGCATTTTCAATTCCCAAAAGCCAAGCCGCTAACCCAACTTCCGTAAAATAAATTTTTGGCGATTTTATTAACCTCTTGCCAAAATTATTAAAATAACACGGCAACCTAAAAATGATATAGCTGGCTTCCAGCACGGAAAGCCAAGAAGCAAGCGTGGTAGAGGATACGCCAACATCACCGGACATTGAATTTAAGTTTACTATTTGCCCAACTCGCCCAGCCAAAAGTTTAATAAAAACCTCAAACCCTCTTTGATTGCCTATATTTATCAACTGCCTAACATCTCGCTCAACATAAGTTCTGTAATAATTTCCGTAAAATAAATCAGGCGGAACTTTGTCTGCGTGCACGCCAGGCATAAAGCCATTTAAAATATATTCATCTCTCGAAAGTTTAATGCCTGCGCTGGAAAGCTCGGCAATGGAAAGCGGCAAAAGCCGCAGAATTCCAACCCTGCCCGCAAGCGATTGCGAAATTCCTGCATGCAAAGCTGGCTGATGAGAGCCTGTCAAAATAAACATTCCTTTCTTTTTTTGTTTGTCTGCCAAAACTTGTATTTGGCTCAAAAGCGCAGGGACTCGCTGTATCTCATCTATTATCACAGGCGGGCTGTATCTTTCAAAAAATTCGGCAGGGTCTTCTGTGGCCAGTTTAAAAGCGAGGGTATCTTCCAAATTCACATAAGAATATTTTGGAAAAGCCATTTTCGCAAGCGTAGTTTTGCCGCTTTGCCTTGGCCCAAGCAATGCTGCAACGGGAAAATATTTTGCGACCTGCATTAAAGCAGGCTGAAGATGCCTTTTGATCATAAGCACAATATAGCAATTATTTTCTAGCCGCTTTGAGTAATTTTCAAGTTGAACTTGAAAATTACTCAGATTCGTTGCCATAGCGCCATATCTAAACCAATTACACCGAGCTTCACTACGAAGAGCTTGTTGGCCTAACTGCAAACGGAACGCTTGAAAGCGACATAACCTGTCCTTTTGGTGGTCCTATTGCCGGAAAAGGCTACAGCATTGATGTGAAAGCAGGCAAGACATACAAAATCACTGTGAAATATACATCGGCCTCTGCTATTGACATGGATGCCGGTTTCTTTCTTGAGCTTGTCTATTTGCAAATGTGAGGCTTTTTTTACCAAGGCGTTGTTCCTGCGCAGCGGGATAATATACTGCAATTGCCGCTCGTCAAGCGCCTTCACGTTTTTTTCGCTGAAATGCAAGGGGAAAAGCTGATTTTTGGTGTTTTTGGGGAGTGGGAAATTTTCTATCTTACCCCTAATGCCCAAAAGGAAATACAAC
>JAITFT010000134.1 GCA_031281155.1 Candidatus Fibrimonadaceae bacterium | reverse complement strand
TACAAGAGCAATATCTGACCCGTCCATCGCGGAGATTATACTTTCTTCAATGGTTTTGTTTATCATTTATATCCTGCCATCCTCAGCCTTCTTAATCTTCTTTTTCGGCACAGGTATTGCTTTTGCCATTCTACACCTCAAAATCCCCTGACTTAAAATTAGAATACCACCGTCCGCTTTTAGCAGTGAATTTCAACACGCAGTAATCGGGGTCTTTTACGCCTTTGGGATAATACACTGTATCGCCATCTTGCCAAATCATTTTTTTACTCTTGGCATCTTCCAACACTTCCATAGTGCCTATCAGCATAACGCCACGAAAAAAACGTTGGTCGCAAAAATAGATAGACGCTTTAGGGTTTTTGCGATACTGCGCCACGCGCTGTGAAGATGTGTTTGTTGTAAACCAAAATTCTCGCAGGCCGTTTCGTTTGCGGGGGGCAAGCATGGCTTTCATATTGGGATAGCCATTTTCATCAATAGAAGCGATGTATGCTATCTTTTGATGCTCTATTATGCTTTCAATGGTTTCGAGTTTCATACTTAAAATCCTCCGGCAATTACTTCTATTTCCACCAACGCACCTTTGGGCAATGCAGAAACTTCTACACAAGAACGAGCCGGGCGGCTTGTAAAGTATTTTTCATACACTTGATTGAATGTTGCAAAATCATCCATATTTTGTAGAAAACAAGTAGTTTTTATGACATTTTCAAAACTACTGCCGCCCGCTTCCAATATCGCAGCGATGTTGCTGATAACCTGCTCGGTTTGTTCGGTGATATTTTTACCAACAAGCTCTCCACTTTGAGGGTTAAGGGGAATTTGCCCAGACAAAAGCAACAAGCCATTCGAGGCTACGGCTTGTGAATACGGCCCAATTGCCGCAGGAGCGTTTTGAGTGTGGATTTTTTTGATCATAGCGGTAAATATAGAAAGTATTATGTAATTTTACCCGAAAAATTCTATATTCCACTGAATCAACATAATCGTAAATCCATACATGCAGAAATTAACTGAGGCAAACTTACAGAATATACGCAAGTTTTATCTAACATTCCCTGAATTCCCTACATGCCGTGTAGGGAATCTTGCGTGGTCGCACCTTACCAGAATAATGCGACTTGATAGTCAACAAGAGCGTGAGTATTATATACAGGAAACAGCTATTGGGAATTGGAGCGTTTCCGTTTTAGAACGCAATATAAAAAGCGGATATTACCGCCGCTTGCTTTCTTCACAAAAGCAGCCTAAACGTAAAAAAGATGCGTTGACAATCGTGAATACGGCACTGAATTCTTTGTGAAGGATAAAGTGAGGCTTAAATGAATATAGGTGAAGAAATTGTAGAGGCTTATTTGCAGTATATTAAAGAATGTGAATTTATTCGGCAAAATCTTTATACGTCCGATGCGCAAGGTGAGATAGATGTTGTTGGAATAGATATTAAAAATAAAAAAATATATATTTGTGAAGTTGCGATTCATTTAACTACTGGTTTAATGTATGTGAATAAGAATATAACTGATACCGTTAATAGGCTAGTAAAGAAATTTTCAAAAGGCATTAAATATGCGGAGGTTCATTTTCGGGATTACGAAAAAATAATAATGCTGTGGAGTCCCATAGTAAAAAACTCAAAATCTGGCTCAAAAAGCAACCAATTAAAAGAAGTTGAAGAGATAAAAAATATAATTAAAGAAAAATACGGTATTGATTTGATTGCAATAATAAATGAAAAGTTTATGGAATGTTTGAGAGAATTGAGAGAATTTGCAAAAAAAGATACAAAAGAAAACAAATCGCCTGTAATTCGTTTTATGCAAGTAGAAGAATATTTAAAAAAGCATCTTAGGAAATTTTAAAATGTACCTTGTGCGATTCAATTTGAGGTATAAAATATGCCTTTGTAGTTTCAGATATCCTCTTGCTAGTTAACAATACAAACTAGAAAAATTATAAAAGGAAGCCGTTGCTCACGGCTATTTTGATATTTTCTATTTTTAGAAGTCAAACATATCACAGGAGCTTGAAATGCCGCATTACCATAAATCCACAACAGAGCTAATAAAAGATTATTTTCAGGAAATAGATTTGCAAAGCAATCAAACATTTGAAAAAAAAGATATTACAAATTGGTTCGACAAAAACTATCCAAAAATTAAAAGCAATACTGTATCTTGTCATTTAGCAAAGCTATCTGTAAATAATCCAAGTAGAAGACATACTAATCCAAACAAAAATGGATCTGATGATATTTTGTTTAAGTTAAGCAAAAATACATTTAGATTATACAATAAAGCCAACGATATTTTACCAGATATAGACATAGCAAATGGAGAAATAAATGATTACGAAAATATAGATGAAGAAAAAGGCATGCAAGAATTTGCGTACGAAAAAGATTTGAGAAATTATTTGGTAAAAAACTTATCTATGATTGAATCAGGATTAAAATTATATGAAGATGAGGGAATTACGGGCATAGAATACGAAGTCGACGGAAGATTTATAGACGTTTTGGCTGTGGATAAAGACAATAATTTTGTTGTTATAGAGCTTAAAGTATCCAGAGGATATGACAGAGTTATTGGGCAACTTTTAAGATACAAAAACTGGATTAAAAAAAATCTTGCGGAAGAAGGGCAAAATGTTAGAGGCATAATTATATGCAAACAACTAACAGAAGATTTACTTTTAGCTTGCCTTGAATTGAAAGATGTGGAGCTTTTTGAATATGAATTATGGTACGATTACAAATTGTTATTCTACGGGAAATATAATAGGAGAAAGAGAGGTCGGTGGATTGGTGGGGGAAAACCAATACCTCTGGAACCATGGCCAAGGCTACGGTACAATTGTTAATAGTTATGCCGTTGGAACTGTATCCGGAAGTAGCAACATTGGCGGATTGGTGGGGTTACAAAGTTACATTTATGCTAATAGTGGCGGTGTCACTTCTAGTTATTATAACGTAGAAACAAGCGGACGAACCGATGAGAACAAAGGTACACCAAAGCTAACAACTGAAATGGGGCAGCAAGCCACTTATATTGGTTGGGACTTTACAGCTAACACTGGCGTTTGGATTATGAAAGAATATCCGTATTTACAATGGGAGAAAAATACCACTGTTTATACTGTAGCCTTCAACGCCAACGATGGTGTGGTAAATCCGACAAGTATGTCAAATTTAAGGCACGGTTCGGTAATAGCTTTACCCACTCCTACAAGAAATGAATATATTTTTAACGGTTGGTTCAATGCAGCTTCGGGTGGAACGAGGTACGGTGATGCCGAACAAAATTATACTGTTACGGAAAATTTGACAATGATTGCTCAATGGATTCCTGTCCACACAGTAACATTCAACGCAAACGGCGGAACAGTAACTCCCACTTCCAGCACGACTAACGCCAGTAGTACGCTCACTATACCCTTGCCTATACCCACAAGAATCGGTTACACATTCAATGGCTGGTTCACGAATATTATTGGCGGCACGAAGGTAACAGAAAGTACAGTATTCAGTGCGAATATCATCATTCACGCTCAATGGACATTTATAAAAATCGTACCTGTTGCAGCCAATTTGATCTACAACCTACCCATAATTGTAGATTATGACGGTACCACAAAGGCGGTGAGTGTAACGGCGGTAAACGACTTAATCGGTTTTGGAAATATCACGGTGAAGTATAACGGTAGCACAACCGTACCAATAAACGCAGGAACATATACAATATCTGTAAGTATTACCGAGGGTGATAATTATCTTGCGACGGAAATGGATATATCGCTGGGTGATTTAACTATCACAAAAGCAACAGGTTTCGGAACAGTAAGCATTGACGGCTGGATTCAGGGACAAAGTGCAAACACACCAGTTTCTGCTTCAGCAACTAATGGAACTACAAATGTAACTTATCACTACAAATTTCAAGATGCAAATGATGCTACTTATACTGAGACCATTCCCACAGTAGCAGGCAATTACACTGTTCGTACAACTTTTGCGGCAACGGAGAATTATTTGGAATGTACGGCAACAGCTAATTTTACAATTATTCCAACCTACACAATAACTTTCAACAGTGCTGGTGGTTCGGATGTGGATGAGCAGACAATATCAGAGGGCGGTTTGGCAACAAAACCCACCGACCCAACAAAAGATGGCTTCACATTCTTAGGGTGGGTTAAAGATGTATTAGATTCATTCTGGAATTTTCTAAGCGATATAGTTACCAGCAATATGACACTAACCGCAATCTGGGAAGCAATTTCATCTTCAAGCACGGAACAGTCCAGCAGCAGCGTTGAAGAATCATCCAGTAGTAGTTTTGAAGATGTGCAGTCTAGCAGTAGCAATAACGAAACGCCCATCCACTCCCTACAACTCGCTACTTCCAACCAAGTCACGCAAATTTATAACGGTATAAACTTGCAGGCAAAAAGCAACGCCGTTATTGAAATATTCAGTTTGAAAGGAGATTTAATTTGGCGGCAAAACTTCAGCGGTGGCGTTTATACAGTATCGCTTGGGCATTTGCCGAAAGGAGTGTACATTGTAAAAACGTCATTCGGTAGTGAAAAGAAAATTTTGCGGGTGCCAGTGAGGTAGTTTATTATAATCAAACGTGTCGCAGTGACATGAACTCAGTTGAAACCGTGTTTCCAAGTTTTAGCAGGGTTAACAAAAACGAGGGAAAATAGGAGTTTAGAAAATATGAGTCGGAGTTGGAATGAAACTTGCGAAAAATGCAATGCTGAACTTATCGTTTCTGAAAATGAAATGGGAATTGTTGGCGGGAAAGATAAGGAGCCGGTGAAGTGCCCAAAATGCGGTTATATTATTGGGGAGTTTATGACAAATGGCTTTTGGGAGGTGAATTTAGCGAAATAATCATCTTTGATAGTAGAAATTTCTATTTTACTAGAAAAGAGAGGTAAAATGTGGAAGCAGTGATAAGAAAATTTGGTAATGACTTCATGGTTAGAATCCCGAGTGGAGTGGCCCAAAAGATGTCTCTTAAAACCGGCTATAAGGTGTATATAGTTCCTTTAGAACAAAAATCTGCTTATGAGCTGGAAACCTTGCTATCTGGCATTAAAAAAAGCAATATCCATAAAGAAATTTTCTTTGGAAAACCTAAAGGAAAAGAACAATGGTAACTAAAGGATATGTTCCAGATAAAGGCGATATAGTTTGGCTAGAATTTGATCCGCAACTAGGCCACGAACAAAAAGGAAAACGACCAGTTTTAGTTTTATCTCCGCTTGCCTATAACAAAAAAGTAGGATTAGCTTTGTTTTGTCCAATTACAAGTCATTCAAAAGGCTATCCATTTGAAGTTAAAATTAGTAGCAAAAATATAAGCGGCGTTGTACTATCAGACCAAGTTAAGAGCTTTGACTGGAAAAGCCGGAAAGCAAAATTTGCAGCAAAAGCGAAAGACTCTGAAATATCAGAAGTTGTTGAAAAAATAAGAACTTTGATAGCTTAAAATGATGAAAAACCAAACAAAGAAACACTACACCTTAGGCTGCTGCGGCATTGACTGCGGATTATGCCCAAGATATTATACCGAAGGAGAGTCAAGATGTCTTGGTTGTTTTGGAGAGAATTTTTCTGAAAAGCATCCTCCCTGTTCTTTTGCGACTTGTTGCGTAAAGAAACACAATTTGGAAACTTGCGGACAATGCAAAGAATTTCCTTGTAAAAAATATGATAATGAAAAAATTGAAAAAGATTCGTTTGTGACTCATAAAAAAATGATGACAAATTTGAAAAATGTACAAAAAAACGGCATAGAGAAATATATCGAAGAGCAAAATGTTCGCATAAAAATATTGAAAAAAATGTTATTAGAATATAATGATGGAAAAAGTAAAAGTTATTTTTGCATTGCCGCAGCATTGCTGGATATTAAGTGCTTGAATAAGTCGTTAGCAGAAGCAGAAAATGAAATGCGGAAGGAAAATATATCGGATGGCGATTTGAAAAGCAAGGCAAGGATATTGAAAAGCGTTTTATTAGAATATGCCAATGAGCAAAATATAGAATTGACGTTGCAGAAATAATATATTTTTCTAAATTCAATAGCCATGCTCAAAAAAATCCATACTCAAAATGCTCCTGCGGCAATTGGGCTGTACTCACAAGCTATAGCTTCATTTACCAGCCGTCTGGCTTGTTCTTGCGTAGAAGTTTCCGCATTGCTTAAAGGTGCATTGGTGGAAATAGAGGTAATTGCCAGTACCTAATTTGAATATGACAGAAAGCATGATGATATTTTCATTTGATTTTGATTCACACTATAACTCAATGAAACAGATGTATTGAAGATGAGTATGTCATTGATGATATTCAATATCAACCGCTTCTGTCAAACATTTTCTTGCAAATAATTATTTCGTCTTATTCATTTTTTAATTCATTTTTTAATTATTAAAAATGAACTGCAAATGAACTATTAATTAACTAGAATAAAATCGTTGAAAATTATTAAAATTTGACGTTTTTAATAATTTTACAATAAAAAACAAAATTACCTTAAAAATACTAATATCAAGTTCACGGCTTTGTCGCTAGCTCTTGTTTCTATACTGAAACCTATACCAATTTCACTTCATGTGCATAGCCATATGACAGCACTTATGTTGTCAGAAGGATTTAAACTTGGAGGTGGATTAAATTAATATTGAGCAGTGGAAAAAAGATTGTACATTTGGCTCAGAAGCTTTTTAGTGAGGTAAATATGCAAGGAAAGATTCTTACAATTAATGGAGGATTGCCAAATGGATAGAAGTCAATTAGCGTATTTGCATTTGTTGTTAAAACAAATGCAATTCGAACAGTGGATAGTTTTAAAAAAAGAAGAAACAAAGAAAAAACGTAGAAAAAAGAAAACTCAAGGAAAACCCATACAATGACACCAATCTCCACATCCGATCTGACACAAGAGATCGCAAGCAAAGTATCGGCTAGCGTAAATAGCAGCATTGCTACTTTGGTTATGACTCTTGTCGGAGATCGGTTGTGGGTGACCCGTGAAGAATACGGTAGAATATACGGTGTGAGTAATACTTACTTGCAGAAGTATGACAACTTTTTACGCAAGAACGGAGCATTGGCAGGGGAACACAAAGCACAACGCTACAACAGACTTTTTAACGTGCATACGGGCAAGAGTATTTTTGAACCTATCTAAAATACCCCTCGTCCAACCAATCCGTGAACTCCTTATAAACCGCAACCATACCCTCAAACCCCTCCGGGCTTGCGCTCAAATCATACTCAGCGTAATGCGAAGCGGTTGTGTTTATGTTGCTGTGTCCAAGCATACGACTAACCCTAATAAGCTGCCATCCCGCAGACAGCCGAGCGGTTGCGCATGTATGACGAAAGCGGTGCAAATTGATGTCCGCTATACCTGTTTCCATTTCCGCTTTCCGCAGTATACTCTCTGCCCACGCCGCAAACGCAGTTTCGCCTTTCAAACTTAATCTGCGAGTTCGGGTATGACGAACGAAAATAAAACCTCTTTCATAGATTTTTCGCAGCGTAGGAGTAAGCGGAATGTCCCTCGCCCTGTTTTGCGTTTTGGCATCCAAAACACCAGAAACGAATTTGTCATATACACGCAAAACACCCAAATCCATCTTAAACCAATCCCTGACAAGCAAGTGCAACGCCTTTGCCTCCAAACCGGTGCACAACGCCAAAAGAACCATGTCGTGCAAATGCCAATTGCCGGTATCCAACGCATTGTCCCGCAACCATTCGAGTATCGTTTTAGCTTCCGCTATTTCAAACGGTCGTACAGACTTTGTGTTTTCCGCCGTTGCCTTAACCTTTATACCATCCAACAGATAACGCTCCGTCCAGCCGTGATATTTAACGCCGTGCTTAATTATTGCGGCCATACGATAAAGCTCTTTGTTTATCACGTCCGCACTCGCTACCCCTGACCTGCCGTCCTGTCTGTTGGAAGACCTCCATTCGGGATATTGTGCCATAATATCCCGGCTTAGCTTATTGTATTCAGTTATTCTATGCAAACGCAAAAATTCAAGCAATATTCCACATTGCCTCTTCGCTTTGATTATAGCCGTTTCGGAATTTATTCCCGGACGGCAAAAATCAGCTAGGTATTTTTCCGCAACCTCCGCAAAGCTCATTTCGTAGCTTGTTGCAGGCACAACGGTAAGACCCACAGCTTTGACTTGCTCCCTCGCACCTTTAGGTGCTGCAAGCCAGTTTGCGGCAAGCTCTTTGATTTGCTTGTTGGACAGTTTTCTTCGTTGTTCGGGACTTAGGCTCTGCATAATAGCATTATGAGCGTTAAGCCATTGTTTGGCTGTGTTTTTGTATAAATTTACGTTATACTGCACCCTGTAGCCAAAGCTCGTGTCCGTGAGCCGAACACGCTCAAATCCTCTATCAATAAACTTATTAACACTAGCCATTTTCTTTTCCTCAAAAAGTGAATAAAAGTGAATAAAAAATATAGTAAATTTATACCAGAATACACTAGAATAACTAGGCTATTCTACCCTATACTTTCCCCTCTCCCTACCTAAAATCGCTGAAATTTGACTAAGAACGCTGTTTTTGAGATGTTTTGGCTAATGAACCAGCTA
>JAITFT010000123.1 GCA_031281155.1 Candidatus Fibrimonadaceae bacterium | reverse complement strand
AAAAAAGCGAAATTGGCGAAAAATACCCCATGTTTTGGACAATAATGCCCAGCCAACACGATTGACTACGGAAACATAGACACAATCCGTTGCGCAATATTGTCTATCATCTCTGGTGAAAGAGAGTATTGCCTTTCTTGCACCAACTGTTGAACACGTTGCACCCTATCGTCTCTGGTTTTTTCCCAGTCGCTTGGGCCCCGTGTTTCTACTTCTTCTAGGATTTTTATTGCCAAGGGTGAAAAGCTTAAGTTGGTAGAAGAGGATCTTGGAATTTCTTGCGTTACAGATTCTGGGGAGGATATTTGCTTGTTTTTGGCAGAACGCTCCCAATCGCTCGGCATAGCCGAATCCGGATTTCGTATCAAATCCGCAACACGAGTTGTAATAGCAGGCGTGTTCATAGTCTTATCCTCATCCTCTGTATCGGCAAAATTTAGAAAAACTTTAATACTTTTTTTCAATTTCCCAAATTTCTTTAGGAATTTCCCTAGAAAGGTTCTCGCAACCCCCTTTAATAACCAATAAATTGTCTTCAATGCGAATGCCAATGTCTTCGCTGTAAAGAATTCCATCTATTTCAAATTCAAAATGCCCATAAAGCCCTGGCTCGTTTGAAATTAGCATTCCAGGCTTCAAAGGAGCCTTTAAATAATCCCTGTTCGGAGCGCCTTCGTGCACAATATCGCCGATTAAATGGCTAATTCCATGCGGTTTGCCGCTGTAACAGCGTTTCATTTTCCCGCCTTGGTTTGTAAAACGCTCGGCAAGGAGTTTTTCCATAAAAAGCCAAGCTTCTTTGCCAAGCTTGCCTAGCGTTAAGCCCGCTTTTACATTTTTTTCGTGGAATTTTTGCGTATCTAAGACAATGTTGTAGAGCAGTTTTTGAAGAGGGTTAAACTTTCCGCTGGCAGGAATGGTGCGGGAAATGTCGCTGCAAACGGTATTGTAGCGGCAGCCAAAATCTAAAAGAATCAAGTTTTCTTTCTCAATGGGGCAGTCTTTTTTCGCATAGTGAAGGGTGCAGGCGTTTTTGCCTGCGGCAATTATGCTTGGGAAAGCAAGGCCGTTATTTGTTTGGGAGAGCATAAAGTATTCAAGCTTGGCGGCTAAGACTCTTTCGTTTTTATAGCTGCCAATGCGGGGTAAAATTGACAAAAAAGCGTTTTTTGCGATGATTTGAGCTTTTTTTGCAAAAACAATTCGCTCAGGCTCCAAAACCACTCGCTGTGCAAAGTGTATTTTTGAAATATCCAAGACTTTTAATTTATGGTTGGCTAGTTTTTTGCTGATAGTTTCGTTTGAAAATATATGTTTTTTTTTAAAGTCTTCAAGCCTTTTTTTTAGCCAGTCATCGAATTCTTTTAATGAAAAAACTGTTTCAAAACCCGTTATTTCTTTTATATGCGGCTCTGGAAGCCCAAGCCTTATTCCGTTCCAAAACTCCTTTTTAGCATCTTTTTCCGCTAAAAACAAAATTTCCCTTTCTTCTTTTGCGAGTGGGTCTAAAACCAGAATGGCTCCGCTTTGGTTAATGCCTGTGAGGTATAAAAAATCCGGGTTTTGGCAAATTCTCTCTCCGTTTTCGACTTCCGTTGCGCCATAAATACAAATGGAATCCAGTTTTTTTAAGTGCTCTTGCCTGCGTTTGGCATAAAATAGCGGGGCTTTGTCTCCCAAACCTTCTGAAAGAAAAACCTGAGAATAAGTTTTGAAAATCGTTTTCATCGTGAAAGAATTTAGTAAATTACGCCTTGCTTATGCAGTAATCGCATCCCACCAAGCTCTTGAATTACACATTTTAGGATCATCGTCTGGTTTCAATTTAATACTCCGGGAAATTTGTTTTCTGCCATGTTTAAAATATACAATCTTGGTACGGATAAACCGCCCGCGTGCCGTCTCTGTCCGTGATGTGCCATGCTATCCTAAGTCCACAAACGGATTTATAATTTTTAGAGTGCTTTCTATGATTTGCCCATGCTGCATGTCTTCGGAATATATTACATTGCAGTTAGCCTCCAAAGCGGCGGCTACTATAATCCCATCAAATATTTGAAAATCATATCTTTTGATTAAATACTGAGCTAATTTTATTGTGGATAAAACAACGGGCTGAACAGCGCATTCTTCCAGCCACGAAGAGCATAGGTGCATTAACGCTTGTTTTTCTATTTTGAACTCCCTCCTCATGACATTTAGATACTCAGCTATGACTTGCGAGGATATTACGGGTCTTTCTTTAAAAAAGCTTCTTGCTATAAATCTTTTGCTTTCGCAGTCCAAGCTATGGCTGTATATCAAAACATTGCTGTCCAGTGCAATTTTATTCATAATCATTCGCTTCGTTCCGGTTAAATTTAAAATTGCCGAATGAGTATAGATGCTCATTAAAAATGTCATCTATGCTTTTGGAGCTCTTGTAAAAAGGATAAACGAAAACTTCCACTTCCATTCCGTAAAATTCTGCGGGAATAGACACGGTAGAATTCTCTTTGCTTGGTGTAAGAACTTGTCTTAGCATATTGCGCCTCCTTCAAAAAAATAGAAATTTATGCCCCATACGGATAAACCGCCCTTGTGCCATGTTTGTCCGTGATGTGCCATGCTAAACCTTTGCCGGTCACGCACGACATCTATAATGCTTTTGCTTGGCAAGGCGACAGTATCTTTAACTCGCTGCTCGCCGTGCTTCGTAAACTTCGGACTCATGCTGTCTAATATAGTAAATTACCGTATTGGATTTAAGGCAAAAAGGGCTCAAATAGGCTAGATAGCCAAATCATCGTGAAAGAATTTAGTAAATTACGCCTTTATGCAAGAAAAAGTACAGAAATTTTTGGAACGTTATGAGGAGCTTGAGCAAGAGCTCGCTAGGCCTGATGTGGCAGCAGATCATGAAAAGTTTACAAAATTACACAAAAGTTTTAAGGCTTTGGAAAAAACTCATGCTGTTGGTTCCGAATATTTGCGGTCTTGTAGCGATTTGAAAGAATGGAAAGAAGCGCTTGGCGGCAACGATGCCGAGCTTGCTCAGGCGGCGAAGGCAGAAATTGGCCCATTGGAAAAGCAGATTGAAACAATGGAAAGCCAATTGCAAATTTTAATGGTTCCGCCAGATCCTTTTGATAATCGCAATGCGATTTTAGAAATTAGAGCTGGCACAGGCGGCGATGAGTCTTCGCTTTTCGCTGGTGATTTGTTTAGAATGTATAGAGCCTATTTGGAAAATAAGGGTTTTAAGGTTGAGGTTACCGATATTAGCGAGGGAACAGTTGGCGGTTTTAAGGAAATTTGCCTGTTCGTAAGCGGCTCAGATGCCTACGGAGTTTTGAAGTTTGAGAGCGGGGCTCACAGAGTTCAGCGCGTGCCAGAAACAGAGGCTCAAGGGCGAGTGCACACTTCGGCGGCAACAGTAGCGGTAATGCCAGAAGCTGAAGAAGTTGACGTTGATATTCGCACCGAAGACTTAAAGGTAGATGTTTATAGAGCCAGCGGAGCTGGCGGTCAATACGTTAACAAAACCGACTCAGCGGTTCGCATAACGCATATTCCAAGCGGCGTGGTGGTTGCCTGCCAAACGGAACGCAGCCAAATCCAAAATCGCTCAAAAGCATTGGAGCTTTTACGCTCTCGCCTGCTAGATCACGCTATTTCCGAAAAGCAAAAGAAAGAAGCCGCCGAAAGAAAAAGCCTGGTAGGCACAGGCGACCGTAGCGACAAAGTCCGTACCTACAACTTCCCTCAAAACAGAGTAACAGATCACCGCATAAACCTAACCCTCTATAACCTTGATAAAATAATAACAGGCGACTTGCAAAACATCACAGATGCATTGCAATTGGCAGATGCGCAGAGCAAACTTAACAATTAATTATTAATCGTTATAAATTCTCTCAGCGCCGTCCACCTGTGCTTCTCTTTGTTATTGCGAACTGCATTTTCCAAAGAACCTGGGCTTGCCAAAACCCATATATTTTCCTTAGCTCTTGTAACCGCTGTGTATAGCAGGTTTCTTTGCAGCATAATGGAATGCGAATAATCCAGCATTACTGCTACGGATTTGTATTCGCTGCCTTGGCTTTTGTGTACGGTGCAGGCGTAGGCAAGCGTTAGGTATTCGAATTCATCGCCTTCTATGCTTACAGGCCTGCCATCGAAATCTACTTCTATTTTTTTTGCTGTTGGCATAACTTTTGTTATATGCCCTAAATCACCGTTGAAGATGTCTTTATCGTAGTTGTTTTTTAATTGCATAACAGGGTCGCCGATTTGCCAACGGATGTTTCGGTATTCAAAACCATAAGCATTGAAGTTGAGAATTTTTTGCAAAAAAGCGTTTAGGTTTATGGTTCCCAAATTTCCTTTGTGCATGGGAGTTAAAACCTGAAACTCGTGTTTTTTTGATAGCTCGGTTAAAATAGAAAGGGCTTCTTCTGAGTTATTGTAGGGCATATAATGAAAGTGCGAACCGCTTTGCAAATTGGGCATTTTGCCCGCTAAAATGCTGTGTGCATTTTCCGCTATATCGCTTGCTTCGCCTTGCCGGTAAATTTTTGAAAGCCTCGCATTTGGAACATCTGGGCAAGAGAGAATTTCTCTTAGCACATTGCCGGGGCCAACGCTTGGCAACTGGTCTGCATCGCCTATGAAAATGAGTTGCGTGCCATGTTTTAATGCTCGCATTAAAGCGGCGGCAAGCTCATTATCGAGCATAGAGCTTTCGTCTATTATAACAGCGTTGGCATCTAAAGGGTTTATTTCGTTTTTGAAAAAAACGCCGGAGATAGGATCTATTTCTAGCAATCGATGAATTGTGCTTGCCTTAAAGTGGCAGACTTCTGCCATGCGGCGAGCTGCGCGACCTGTGGGTGCAGCTAACATTACCTTCTTTTTTTGCAAATTTAAAATATGCAATATGCCTTTTAATATTGTGGTTTTACCTGTTCCTGGACCACCCGTAATTACAAAGAACATATTTGAGACTGCATCTTTAATTGCTTTTAATTGCTCTTCGCTATAAGAAATTTCAAGACTGCTCGCCGCTGCGTCTATTTCCATATCGCTGTGCAAAGCTTCCAAAGAATCCTCGCTCAAAGATCTGCTCACGAAAAAACCAATGTATCTTTCGGCATCGTAGAGCTCAGGCAGCCAAACGCGGATTTGCTGAATAAATACTTTTCCATTTTTTTCCAAACCTGATAATGCGGAATGCAAGTCATCAAAAATATCGTCATCGGGATAGCAAGGAGTGATTTTTAAAAAATTAAGAGTGTTTTGCAGTAGATGTTCAGTGGGCATAAAGGAATGGCTGCCATCGTATTTTGCTTCTCTTAAAACGTGAATTATAGCGGCACGGAGCCTTAAATTTGAGCTTTCTCCAAAACCTAATTCTTTTGCTGCGTTATCTGCAATTTCAAAAGAATAGGCAAAAGGCTCTTCGCATAAAAGGTATGGATTTTCACTTACAATATTTTCGGTTTCTGCTTTATACATGCTCCAGGCATGCATTGATTTTGCGCCGGTGAAACCGAGTTTGTAAAGGAATAGCAAAGTGCGCCTGCTCTCTTGCTGCATACTCCAGTCGTCTATGAATTTTTCAAGCCTTTTGCCGCTTAAACCTCGAACTGAGCCTTTCAGCTGCATTGGGTTTTTATCTAAAATTTCTGGCAGTGTTTCGCCAAAAACACCAACCAGTTTTTCCGCAGTTTTCTCTCCTACTCCCGTGAACAGCCCGCTTGATAAATACGCTATTAAACCGCTCTCGCCCTTTGGCTCCAAAATTTCGCAGCTCACTACCGAAAATTGCTTTCCGAATTTCGGATGCTCTGCCCAGTCGCCGGTTAAGCGCACTCTTTCACCTGCATGAACGGCGGGGAAATTTCCGGCAGCAGTTTCGGTTTGTTTGCCGCTTTTTACACGCACAACTGTAAAGCCATTCCGTTCGTTTGCGAAAACTACGGAGGAAACTGTACATTCGAGGGTTTGCGGCACTTAATCATCGTCTCCGCTTTGGCCGCTTGGGCTGGAAAGCGAAAGCACGGCCAGGAATGCTTTTTGGGGAACTTCAACAGCCCCTATGTTTTTCATGCGTTTTTTGCCTTCTTTCTGTTTTTCCAATAGCTTGCGTTTACGGGTAATATCGCCGCCGTAGCATTTTGCGAGAACGTCTTTGCGCATTGCTTTAACGGTTGTGCGGCTTATTATTTTGCCGCCTATTGCGCCCTGTATTGCAACATCGAATTGCTGGCGAGGGATTAAATCTTTTAAGCGAACGCATATTGCGTGAGCGTATTGCTGGGCTTTTTCCCGGTGAATTATAACAGAGAAGGCATCTACAGGATCGCCGTTTAGGAGAATGTCTAGTTTAACGAGCGGATTTTTTCTGTATCCGGCTTGTTCATAGTCAAGGCCGGCATAGCCGCGGCTTACGGATTTTAAGCGGTCGTAAAAATCGAACATTACTTCGGCAAGAGGCAATTCATAACGCAGAATTACTTTGTTTTCGTCTAGATATTCCATTGTTTCAAAGGTGCCGCGTTTTTCTTCAGCGAGTTGCATTAAAGCACCAATGTATTCCTTGGGCGTGAAAATTTGAGCTTTGATATAAGGCTCTTCTATGTGTTCGTAGCGGCTTGGGTCTGGGAGTTTGCTTGGGCTTTCTATGGGGATTATTTCGCCGTCGGTCATGTGTATGTGGTATTCTACGTTGGGAACGGTGGTTATTATATCAACGTTAAATTCGCGATCTAGCCGTTCTTGAACAATTTCCATGTGCAGGAGCCCTAGGAATCCTGTGCGGAACCCAAAGCCAAGCGCGCCTGAGCTTTCCGGTTCCCAAACCAAAGCGGAGTCGTTTAGTTTTAGCTTTTCCAAGGCCTCTCGCAGGTTTTTATAGTCTTCTGGATTTATTGGATAAATACCGCTGAATATCATGGGCTTGATTTCTTTGTACCCTGCAAGAGGTTCGGTAGCAGGGTTGCTTAAATCGGTTAGAGTATCGCCGATTTTCACATCGGAGAGGTTTTTTACATTTGCGAGAACATAGCCTACCATTCCTGCTGTTAGTTCGGTTTTTGGATTTCGTTTTATTGAGAATGTGCCAACCTCGGTTACCATGTATTCTGCCGAAGTTTTCATCATTTTAATTTTTGTGCCGGGTTTTAATGTGCCTTGCATTATTCGCACATAGCTAATCACGCCTCGGTAGCTATCGTAAACGGAATCGAAGATCAATGCTTTTAGCGGCGCTACGGAATCAACTTTCGGCGGCGGAACATCTTTCACTATTTTTTTCAAAACGTCTTCTATATTTAAACCAGCCTTTGCACTTATGCGCGGAATTTCTTCAGGATCGCAGCCCAGCAATTCGCCAATGCTTTTTGCAGCGGCATCGGGGTTTGCGCCCGGCAAGTCTATTTTATTTATTATTGGGATTACGGTTAAATCATTATCTATTGCCAGGTAAAGATTTGACAGCGTTTGCGCTTCTATTCCCTGCGAAGCATCTACTATCAGCAGGGCGCCTTCGCATGCGGCAAGCGAGCGGCTAACTTCGTAGGTGAAATCCACGTGCCCGGGCGTATCTATCATATTCAGGATGTATTCCGCTCCATTATGTTCATATACCATTCTTATGGCATGAGCTTTTATGGTAATGCCGCGTTCTCGCTCCAAGTCCATATTGTCGAGGAGTTGATTCATCATTTCATTTTTCGCGACCGTCTTTGTGAATTCAATAAGCCGGTCTGCAAGCGTACTTTTGCCGTGGTCTATGTGCGCTATTATACTAAAGTTACGAATATTATTTTGCATTTAGGGGGAATTTAGAAAAATAATTATTTTTTTGATTGGCTTTTCTTTAAAACGCGCTCCCAAATTCTATAGTATGATACCTATTTCCTTTTTGCCCAGTTCTTGTACCCATTTCTTCAGCATAAGTGGTGTATCTAATTCCCAATAACGAAATTCTCATAGCCGCCGTTGCAGACCAATAGCCACCTGAAAAACCGCTGCCAGCAGAAACACGCAGCAAATCGTTGCCTCCGCCGAAATCGCTACCTACCAGGTAACCGCTTCCTATGCCAATTAAGCTCCCAACAAAGAAAGGGCCAACTTCGTGAGAATTTAAGTAATTGCGGCCAATAAAATAGCCAACACCGCCGCCAACTAAACCGCCTACAATGCCGAATAGGGTTTGCGGCCAAAATGACATGTCTTTGGTTGGAGAGGGTACAAAGACCTGTTCGAGCTCGGCACCAAAATTTAAGTGCGAAAGCGGCATATCGCTCAGGTTTTCGTTTAGAACGTCCACATAGTCCACAGCGAAATTCACTTTGCGCCCGAACCAGCTATTGCTTTGCAAAAGCATTGGGCTTGCCATCGCTCCGAAAGATAAGTTAGGCGTAATTGACTGCTCGGCAAGTTTGCTAAAATATACATCTCTTAAAGACACGCCCAGCCTTGCCTCGCGAGTTACCTGATAAAGAGCGCCAAAATCCATAGCTAAATTATATTTGCTGTATTTGGCAAGGTTTTTGTAGTCAATGAACTTCTCAAGGTCATCTATTAATTCATCTGTAAGCTCTCTCATAGCATCTAGGTAAGCATCGGGGTTAAAAGGGTTGTTCCCTTCGTAGCTAATGATGATTTTTTTGCTCGGCAGTAAATATCTTTGAACGCCTTTTACGCCAACGCCAAAAGACCATTTATCGGCAGGCGAAAAAGCAAAGGCCGCTTGGGCAGCTATATCTGCGGTAATTGTATCGTAGCCTACGTATGGTATAAAAATGCCGAAATCTACATAGGGGCTGATAACAGAGGTATTAGCCCAGGCAGATATGCCGAAATTATGCCTCGCATATTCCAAAACTTTTACTTGCTGGCGCATTCTGACTAGTGGCCTGCCATCAAGCCGAAGAAATCTATCGCCCATTGTTTCGTAATCATCGTTTCTATATTCTTCTCTCGGTTCTTCGCAAAATTCAATGCTGGAAAATCTATTGAAATCAAAAAAAAACAGGCCGCGAAACGCCGACCAAAATTCTTTTTTGTTATTTCCGCAAACATCAAGAAAATCGTTTATTTCGCCAACCGGAAGCTCCAATGTAACATTGAGAAAGCTAAAAGCAGAACCGCTTCTTGGCATATAGCCCATATCGGGATTTCTTTCAAAATTGCCCAAACGGCCTATTAGATTAAGACCGGCAGGGTTATAGTAGAGCGCATCTTTATTATCTGCCACGGCGATAAAGGCATTGCCCATTCCGTGAACGCGCATGGAACGGTATTGGGGGGCTTTTGCGGCAAAGGCGCAAACTGCGAATAAAAGCGTTGCGGTTAGTATAATTTTTTTCATTTTATCAATATATGTTAATACAGTTAGGGTTCATACCGCCTCTTTCTATTTGCAATGGATTATTTCGGTATTTTATAAATTTTTCACGATCATAATTATGCCAGCATCCGCCTATTCTAGCTTGACGCTCCGCCAGGCTCCAGCACTTGGTTTTTTCTGTTTGAACATCTTTTCTTATTTCTATGTCAGAATAATCTGGCCCGCGTATAAAACCATTTTCTTCGAGACTCCACGCTACTCTGACAGTGGTATCAATAGTTCCGCCTTCGCCTTGCGTTATACGCATAATAAACCAATCTTCGGCATTAGATCTTGCGTTGTGGATAACTTCATCGCCGTTAGCATCGTTGTATCTTGGAACAAAACCTGCTCCAAGCGTGCACTCATTTGGAACTGCTCCCGGTACATTGCTGCATATCCAGAAAGCTGTAGGAATAAAAAGCAATCTAGCGTCTTCGCCGTAGAGTCCATCGCCATCTACATCGTAAACTTTTCCGTTAACAACTAACTCTTCATCTATACAACCATCTCCATCGTTGTCTATGCCGTCGTTTAATTTGTAGAACAGAGCATAGTCTTTAAATTCCTCTATTTGTTGTTGAAGCTCGTCTTTGTCAACTTCCTCTTCGTGTCCTCCTGGAATATCATCGCCTGTGAATGAACCTATAAAGCCAATCAAGTTATCCAAGCTGTTTTCAAGCTCTTCCAATAGGGTATTGATAGTCTCTACGACAAATTCTACGCCCTCTTCGCTTTCGAGAAATGCTTCAAGCGCTTCAAGATCCATCGTAAAGTTGCCATCGGCATCGAAGTCAAGTATGAAACTTTTGTCGTATGCTATTTGGTCTGTATCGCAGCCATAAGCCAAAGGATTGGCTGGTTTTGAATCGAATATGCAACCATAACCCCAAGCATCAAAAATCACGCTGCCCAAAACATCGTGTAAGGATTTCGACAGGATAAAGCTGAATTCGAGCTGCGCCTGCCTAAATTCCATATCGCTCAATTGGGCTCCTTGGCTGCCATTGGTATTGTGCCATAGCACTGTTAGTGAATCTCGCCTGTTCAGAGAGTCCAAGGCTCTGTAGGCATTTTTGGCTCCTTGGAGAAATCTGTTTCGCTCAGTTATTCCTAATCTTTGAATTACTTCAAGGGCCTCGAGATCTTCGGAACCTTTTATTATACCGCCAATATTAAAGGGAGTTACGCGCCACCTCCACATTCCGGTTTTTGCCATTCCAAACCAACCCACCGAAGCCTTAGGGTCTATTTCGGTTATTTTTTGATAAGTTCTATAAGATTCTTCGAATTTTGCGTTTCTAAAATACTCTTCTGCTTCAATGCGCAAACACGCAATATCTTGCCCGCATTCGCTTTTTTTTCCATCACCGCCGCCGAATATATTATCGCTGCAGCCCCATAAAGCGAGGAGGACTAGGAAAAGAAGTGGGACTAATGGCCTGTTTTTCATTATTTATCCCACCTTGCTAATGTTTCTGCCAGCCTTTTGACGTCTTCTTCTTTATGCGCAGCGCTTATGTTTATTCTTAACCTTGCCGTTCCGTTTGGCACTGTTGGCGGGCGAATGCAAGCAGCATGAAAACCGTTTTCGGCTAAAAAATCTCTGCACTTCAAGGCTTTGTCTATGGTGCCGAGCACTATGGGCACAATTTGCGTTTCGCTTTGCAAACAGTTAAAGCCTGCTTCTCTGACTCTTTGCCTGAAATCAGCAGATACTCTAAGCACGCTTTCTCTGCGAAAGCTATCTCTTGCGGATACTTCAACTGCTTTTTGAATGGCGGCTACTGTCCCGGGAGAAATTGCAGTGGAGTAGATAAAGCTGCGAGCGTTGTTTATTATATAGTCTATCAGCAGTTTAGAGCCGAATATACAGGCTCCCATTGTTCCATAAGCTTTGCCAAAAGTTGTTAGCGATAAATGAACCTTAGCTTCAAGGTCTAGCTCTGCGATTAGACCTTTGCCTCCAGGCCCCAAAATTCCATCGCTGTGAGCTTCGTCCACATAGAGCATTGCTCCGTATTTTTCCGCAAGTTCTGCATATTCTTTTAAGGGCGCTATATCGCCGTCCATGCTGTAGATTGCTTCTACTGCTATTAGCTTAAATTCGTCTTCTTTAACTTTTTGCAAGGCCTTTTCCAAATCGGCAGGATCGTTATGCTTAAAGCGGTGCAGCTTGCCGCTGCTCATTGCGTAGCCATCTAGAATGCTTGTATGGCTTAGTCTGTCGCAAAATAAGTGTGTTTTAGAATCGCAAAAAGCAGATATTATGCCCAGGTTTGCATTATACCCGTTATTAAAAATTAGAGCTGCTTCTGTGCCTTTCCACTTTGCCAGCCAGCTTTCTGTTTCTTCGAAGATTTTATGGTTGCCACCCAAAAGACGAGAGCCTTTACTGCCAGCTCCAAGTTTTATATAAGCATCTGCCGCCGCCTTTGCAATTTCAAAGTGGTTAGCCAGACCCAGATAGTCGTTGTTTGAAAAGTCCAGCCCCTTAGGTTGACTCAAGAAGCGGAACATTCCATTTTTTCGTTTTTCAGCAAGCTTGCTTGCTATAATGTTTTCAAAGTTCTGTTGCATAGTATTGTGAAGGTAATGTAGAAAAAAATCTACATTTGAGCGGTAAATATTCCCATTGTATATAAAGGAATATCGTGCAATACACATCTCGTGCCATGCACATTGTTGGTTAGCCTGTAATTTAGCAATGAGGCTCTTACAGCAACTTCGGCGGCAAAGTCTTTTTTTGTGATATAGGAACGCAGACTTTCAGATTTAACGCTCTTGCCAGATTTCACTTCTATAGGAATGATTTTATTATTCAATTGCAAAATAAATTCTATTTCAGCCCTGTTGGTTTCATTGGCCCAAAAATATATAGGCAAGCGTTCGTTGCTCGCACGTAATTCCTGCAGCACAAACTGCTCTGCCAAAACGCCTTTATAATGATTAAATATGGCATTGTTCGGCTCAAGGTAAGCCCGCAAATCCAAAGCAGTTAAAGCTGAAAGCAAGCCAATATCTGGCATGTATAGCTTAAAAACGTTGTCTTCGCTATAGGCTTTTAATGGCATATTCGGGCGGCTTATGCGATTAATTTTATATGCCATTCCGGCATCCAGCAGCCATTGCAAAGCGGTTTCGTAATCACGTCCACGGCTCCCTTTTTTTAAATCGGAATACAGAAACCGCTTGTTTTCCTTGCCGAGCTGCAATGGAACAGAATCCCATAACTTGCGAACTTTTGCGATATCTTCTTTAGGAACATGTTTGGCAAAGTCGGCATAATAATCGTTTATCAAATTATGCTGAATATCTTGAACATCTGGCAGAAAGCGTGTATCAACATATTTTTTTACAGCAGCAGGCATGCCGCCAACATAAAAATACAGTTTCATAAAGTCAGATATTTTATCGGCAAATGTTGAGATTGTTTTGAAATCCAAATCTTGAATTAGTTTGGTAAAGCGCTCTTCTCCAAGGGCGGTTAAAAATTCCAAGAAATTCATTGGGTATATGGTTATTCTATCAACTTTGCCAACCGGAAAGCCTGTATCGACATTGTCTTTTTTTTCATCTTCTTCAAAAGTCATAACGCCAAGCAAGCTGCCTGCTACCATAACATGATATTCGGCAGCATCTTCGTTGAAGTATTTTAAGGATGTCACTGCTCGTTTGCAAGTTTGAATTTCATCTAGAATAATCAAAGTTTCGCCTGGAGTTATCCTTGTGTTGGTTTCAATTTCCAATTCACGAATTATGCGTTTGGCATCAAAATCATCGTTGAATATAGCTTTTGCCCTTGGGTTATTGTCAAAGGTCACGTAAGCAACATTTTTATAATAATTTGCCCCAAAATCTTTCATAAGCCAGCTTTTACCAACCTGGCGAACTCCGTACACCATCAAAGGCTTACGGTCTTTGGATTCTTTCCATTTTAATAAATCAGCGGTAAATTTTCTTTGCATACTTTAAAATATACAAAAATTGCGTAAATTATGTGTATAATTCGCACGTTTTATGCGTGAATTATGTGTTTTTAGCTAAAATGCTTTAAAAATATTATAAAAAAGATAATGCGGTGATAGGATGGCTGGTAAACTGGCGGCACTGAATAGTATAATGCTTTAAACAACTGGCTTTCTTAACAGGATAGTCAGTTAAGTATTGTAGCCCGCGAGACTCTTTGCGCAGCATTGCGCTTTTAATAATCAACTTTGCGCACAATATAAAATTGCGAAACTCAAAAGCCTCAAGCGGAGAGCCCTTCCCTGCTTTCGGAACCAATTTCTCCAAAGCAAGCAACTGCTTCAGCCCTTTCTCCAAACCGCTCATAGACCGCACAATCCCGCAATGCTCCCACATAATAGCTCGAACTTCCTTTTTTAATTGCTTGAATTCAATTCCCCTCCAGGGAGGGGCGCCTAAGGCGGGGTGGGACTTCACTCCACTCCCTGCTCCCCACTCCCTACTCCCCAAGCCCTTGCTTATGCTCTCGCAAGTTCTCAATGCGAAAACTACGCTTTCCAAGAGCGAATTGGAGGCTAAGCGGTTTGCTCCGTGGACTCCTGTTGATGCTACTTCGCCGCTGGCGTATAAACCGTTGATTGTGGTTTTGCCATACGAATCTACCAAAACGCCGCCGCACATATAATGGGCGGCAGGAACAACGGGGATCCAGTCTTTTGTGATGTCTATTTTGCATTCAAGGCATTTGGCATAAATATTTGGGAAATAGGTTTTTATATCTTTTGCTTTGCGATGGGTTACATCCAAGTACATATAGTTTTTGCCTGTGCGAGCCATTTCGCTTAAAATTGCTCTGGCAACTATATCTCGCGATGCAAGCGAGCGGAGCGGATGGACGCTGTTCATAAACTCTTCGCCTTTGTGGTTTTTTAAAATGCCGCCGAAACCGCGCAGGGTTTCTGAAATTAAAAAAGTTTTTTTCAATTGCGGAGCGTAAAGGCTTGTTGGATGAAATTGCATAAATTCCAAATCTTGGCAGGCCGCTCCAGCCCTAAAAGCCATTGAAATTCCCTCTCCGCAGGCATCTGGAGGATTAGTTGAGTGCAGCCAAAGCTGCCCCGCTCCGCCTGTTGCGAGCACTACGGTTTTTGCATAAATCGCTTTCGCTTCTTTTGCGTTTCGCTTTGCAACAACGGCGCCTAT
Organism: Candidatus Fibrimonadaceae bacterium; assembly: GCA_031281155.1. GTDB lineage: Bacteria > Fibrobacterota > Fibrobacteria > Fibrobacterales > Fibrobacteraceae > Fibrimonas. The sequence goes on along the minus strand of JAITFT010000123.1, from coordinate 381 downwards.
GCAACGTTTTTTATATGTTATTAAATCTAAAACCGTGCTATGCTCAATAAAATCTATATTGTGAGAACGCTGTTTTAACTCCGCAAGCAAGGCTCTCATTATTTCTTTTCCGGTTAAATCTGCGGCATGCAAAATTCTGCGATAGCTATGCCCTCCTTCGAGATGCAAGTTAAAGCGAGCATCACCGCTTTTCGATTCCGTAAAATTAACGCCCCACTCAAGCAACTGCTCTATTGCTTTGGGTGCATTTTTGGTTAAAATTTCCACATTTTTTTTTTTGCATAAACCATCGCCCGCCTCCAAAGTATCTGCAATATGAGAAGCAAAAGAATCTTCCGGCAAGGTTACGGCGGCAATCCCTCCTTGAGCATAGTTTGTGGA
>JAITFT010000095.1 GCA_031281155.1 Candidatus Fibrimonadaceae bacterium | reverse complement strand
CTGCTTTTGAAACCAAAGATAATTACCCTAAAACTCTTATAACAATGGATCCGGAAGAAGGCTCCCATAATGGGGTTATTCAAAAAAATGCGCTGAAGTTCCTGCTGGGTTAATATGCCGAATTTCCTCCCAATATCCCGCAAAGAAATGGACTGCCTCGGCTGGGATTGCGCAGACGTGATTATAGTGAGCGGCGATGCCTACATCGACCACCCTTCTTTTGGTCATGCGGTGATTGCGAGAATTTTGGAAAGCACAGGCCTGCGTGTTGCGATTTTGCCCCAACCGAACTGGCGAGACGATTTGCGAGATTTCAAAAAACTCGGCCAGCCAAAGCTTTTTTTTGGAGTAACATCAGGATGCTTAGACTCCATTGTTAGCCATTACACAGCGAATAAAAGGCTTCGCAGCGACGATGCTTATACTGCTGGCGGCACCGCAGGCTTTCGCCCTGATAGGGCAACAACAGTTTATTCGAAAATTCTAAAGCAACTCTACCCAAATACCCCCGTAATTCTGGGCGGTCTAGAAGCCTCCCTTCGCCGAAGCACTCACTACGACTTCCTTGAAAACCGCCTAATGCCTAGCATTCTAAGCGAAAGCAACGCCGATTTACTGGTTTACGGCATGGGCGAAAAACCAATTTTGGAAATTGCAAAAAAAATGCAAAATGGTCAAAACATATATGACACAAAGCAAATTGCCTTTCCCACCCCGCCTTCGGCACCCCTCCCCGAAGGAGAATTTTTGTATTCGCATGAGGATTGTTTGCTGGATAGCGATAAATTTTTCCAAAACACAAAAATTTTAGAACAATCTGCCAATACCGTTTTAATCCAAAAAATAGGTGATAAAACCTTAGTAATCAATCCTCCATTTGAACAGATGAGTGAGGCGGAGATTGATAGGAGTTTTGATTTGCCTTATGAGCGAAAACCGCATCCTCGGTATTTGAAGCGTGGGAATATTCCCGCTTATGAGATGATAAAGAATAGCATTACAACACACAGGGGTTGTTTTGGCGGTTGCGCATTTTGCGCAATTAATGCGCACCAAGGGAGGTTTATAGCGAGCAGGAGTGAGAAGAGCATTTTGAGGGAGCTTGCCGTTCTTGCGCAAATGCCGGATTTTAAGGGCAATATAAGCGATTTGGGTGGCCCAAGCGCAAATATGTATAAGATAGGCGGATTGGATAAAAATTTGTGCGATAAATGCAAGCGGGTTAGCTGCCTTTTTCCGAAAATTTGCAATAATCTTAATACAAATCATAAGGTGATGAACAAGCTTTACAAAAAAGTTTTGCAAGTTGATGGTATTAAAAAAATTTTTATTGGCAGCGGCGTTCGCCACGATATGCTTTTGCATACCCCAAGCGAGGAATGCAAAAAAGAAAACGCAATTTACACCGAGAATCTAATATTGCATCACACAAGCGGGCGTTTGAAGCTTGCTCCTGAACACACGGAAAGCCACGTTCTTGAGCTTATGCGAAAACCGAGTTTTGCCGAGTATAAAAAGTTTTTGCTGATTTTCAAAAAAATATGCGAAAAGCACAATTTAAAAACACAAATCATGCCTTATTTAATGTCCAGTCATCCGGGTTGCAGAATTGAAGATATGAAAGCTCTTGCGAATATTTTAAAAGACTTGAATATTCACCCCGAGCAAGTTCAGGATTTTACCCCAACGCCTTTCACTTTCAGCACGGCATTGTTTTATTTGGCATTGAAGAAGAATGTGAACGCTCCGTTTGTTGCAACGGGCGAGAAGGAGAAGCTAGAGCAGCGGGGGTGGTTGAGTTGAGCAAGGTAGAAAACTCTTATCAAGCTGAAATCAAGTGCAGTTAGCCTCCACTCGAAGCTCCTTCCTGTTTTCGTCATTGGCACATTCAATTATTCCCTAACTCCGCTCAAGTGACACCATTGAATACAAACGTTTCATTTGTGAGTTCATATTTTTTTGCATCGCTATCTGGGTTTACCAAACTTTCAAAAATCAAGCCTGCGTTCGCAAGCTGACTGCCTAACCTTTGATATGTTGAAAGATTCATATTATACCCACAAATAATACAAATTATTTAGCATTTATAGCTTCGCCTAGAAGCTCAATTTAATGAGACATAGATTTGCTATATTAGCTATTAGTTAAATCCACTACCCGCGAGGAGTTAAAATGGAAAATTTACCTATATATATAACAGATGGGAAACAAGTTAATGAATATTTAATGAAAGAACTTGATAGATTTGAATTGTTATATTCTGATATTTTTTCAAAACTTAATTCTGAAATAGACCCAGCTCGTAAATATTTATTAGAGGAAATGCTCATATTTCATAGTTCAAGCCAGAGTATTAAAGAAAGCGATCCTAAAGCAAATCAACATCATATAGAATACAGAAATACGTGTTATCCGATAATTCGTAGATTATTTGAATCGTTTTGGAGAATATATTATATTTTTGACGATGACAAAGAAATTCTAAATAGATGGAACAATTATACCCGTCAAGTAAAAATTGAATACAGTAAAATGTGGAGAGATATAAAAGAACAAGATAGAAAATTTGGTGGCTTTAATCCTTTATTAAAGAATTTACCGGTAGAAATGCTGCCAAGCACCGAAAAGGACGATCCTATTTTTGGAAGTATAAGGAACGTAATGGACAAATGTCTTAATGTTCACGGCGATAAGCTTAGTTATTTATATTTTTCTTATAGAATTTTAAGTTTTTATACTCATGGCAACATAAACAAAGCCATTCTTGATGAAATTTCTCCGAACAACAACAACTTTGCTATTATAAAAATACATGAAATATTATGTATGATGGCAAATTATTATAATTGGTTAATTGGTAAATTTTGGTCTGATGTATTCAAAAAACATGGTTGGCATTTGTCTGACTTTAAAAAAGTTTGTTGAATTTCAAATTAAAATTTTCACTAGCTCTTTCTATTTTTCCAACGCCAATGCAATGCTTGGTCATTTTTTCTAATTTATCATTTTGAGAATAATGCAGCAATGCTGCTATAGTGAAATCATCAAGACCTTCATTATGCAATCGCTGGATTTTATTATCGTCAATATTTTCCATATAAATTTCTCCTATATTTATATAACACAATTTATGCGAACATTTTCACGCAACCAACTTTTTCCAAGTCAACCTCACATTTCAGCAACCCATTACCAGATTCTCTATCCTTTCCATCGTTGGGTGTTTGCAATTTCCCTCGTTGTGCCGAAAATCAAACTCGTCTGCATACCTCTGCAAATGCTTCCTTGACATGTGATGGTAAATGCCGTGATAGCCCCTTTTCCGCAACGCCCATACGCTCTCTATGGATTATGTTTTCAAGTGAAAAATTAGAGATAAATAATTGGGTTACGAGGTTGGTGTAAGTTATGTATATAATTCCCAAAATATACCACCACACCACAAGCTTCTTTTCCCAAACCGCCAAAGCCATGAAGGCCGGCGGCGAGATAGCAAGCAAAATCATGCGCTATACCGGGCTTTCGCGGCAGGAGGTTATGGGGCTGTGTGGCTCACTTTTTTGCATGCTCTTTATTGCCAACCAAACTCAACAAAAACAACGCAGGTGGATACATGGCCCAAGCTTCGATATTCAATGCCGTAGAATCTCCATAAGCTAACATCATAATAACCGATATATCGGTTAGGTAAAATAATGCTGAACCTAATATGATTTTCAAATTATCTTTATCATTGAACAAGCATACTGCTCGCCAAAGCATAACAGTCAATAACACCATATAGGCTGGAATGCCGTATATGTATAATTTATCGGAGGTATGCGGCACAACCGCCATGCAAAACATAATGGTTATGGCCAATAGTGGAGCAATATACAAAACCTCTTTTCTTTCCAAAGGTTTCTTTTTAAGATAATAGATTACTAAGCATATATGAGTAGCAAAGAAAACCATAACCCCTATTTGCACGCTAATAAAGTTTATGACAGCATCGGCGCAGAACGCAAACGCCAACGCTAAAGTCAATAGCAGCGAGCCTTGCTTCAATGACTTGTCTTTGGCATTTATGAAGCTGTACAGAGCAACCATAAGCACGAATGCCGGAATGCAGAATTTAGCTATTTCCGGAAACTCAAATACTCTAAGCCAAAAAATAACCACATAAAATACGGAAGCTATCGCGAAATATATTTTTTGCATGCTTTTCTCCTCCTCTACTTTCTCAAGAAATTGAGTGCTTCTTTTTCGGGATGCTTTTCCCAGGCTTCTTTAATTTTGGGAACCAATTTGAAATTGTCCATGGAGCCGCGCGGCAGGGCATCAGGAGAAACTTTTAAATATCTATTGCCCAATATATGCCTTACGCAATAAGAGGTATAGGCTACGTTGCCTAAAGTTATTACGTCGGTGAGTATTGGGATCCAATCTTTTATTGTAGATATCTTTATCTTTTTTTCTCTCGGCTCTCCGGTAGTGCCTATAGACAAGCATTTAATGTCTTTAATATCCACTTTTTGTTTCTTCAGCATCTCCGTAATCCCTGCCAAAGATGGATCGTTGCCGCACACGCCGCCATCGCCAAGCTGTTCCTCTTTGCCTTCTTCATTTTTAAGCTTTAAGGGCCGGAAATAGGTAGGAGCGCTTATTGAGGCCAGCACGGCATCTCTTAGCAAGTAAGAGCTGTTGCTGCTTTGGCTAAATACTTTTTCCTTGTTCATGTTGTAGTTCCAGGCTACTATAACGAGCGGATGCTTTACTTCGCTGACTTTCATATCGCCGAACACGCTCGCAAGGGCATCGCGAGCGCCTTTGGTTGTGTAATTTGCCAATCCGGCCAAACCCTTAACGCCGCCTTCTTTGGTGAACATTTTTTTTGGCAAATCGCTGTTGAACAGCTTCTGAACCTCTGCCGGCGACATTCCGGTTGCGTAGCAGGCCGCCAATATAGAGCCCACGGAAGTTCCCGCATAGCAGTCAAACTTCCAATTCCCTGCCAGCTTGGGGAGCCAATTCGCAACTCCAACCCCAAATAATCCGCCGCCGTCTATAGACAATAAAGTTTTCATAAGAAACCCCCTTTGTGAAATATAGGGTGTAAGATAGAAAAATTGACCGCCATGAAGGCTGGCGGCGGGGCGAAGTGGCACGAAGAACCACGCAGTTATAGATACCGTGTCTGTGGAGATAGTATTTCCAGGCAATAAAAGCGTTGTGTACAAAGCGCCAGTCTTCAAGGTATTGCGGCATTCCGTTTCCGAGCTTGAGCATATGGCTCTTTTGCTTCCTTTTTACATTATCCTATTGCCGATATAATCGGAATAACGAATTTCTTGCGGGAGCAAATCAAGGCGTTGAGGTAGCCTTGTGAAGCTCATTTTTTTTGACTTGCAATCTCTCGCAACTCTAAATAAAGCCGCTCTTGCTCTGACGTAAGAGATAGCAAATTTTTGTGTAGCACATTTTGAGCATAAAAATCTCCTGAGTAGAAACCATTGGCAATTAAGTAATTTCCCGTTTCCTCGCCATCAAAAGAAAAGTTATAAACGTTATCATCGTATGGTATTGGCTCAATGGATGTTATTTCGGCGAGCGTTTGGTTGGCAAGCATTATTTTATCCCCAACACGGAGTTTTTCTATCGTTATGCCTGTACCACTTTCTAGCAGCATGATATGCCCAGCAGAAACCTTGACTTGAGCGTTGCCTGTTTGAATGTGTATCAGTTCTTTCTCTTTTCCGGTATAGATATTGTTTATCGTCAATTGCTTACCTCCATAGCAGGGTAACTTTTCGCCAATCCTAACCTGGTCGGCGCGCTTGGTGGTACCATCTAACATTGTGATTTGCGTTCCTCTTTCGTAGCAACGCCCGGCTACTTTGTTTGTTTGAAGTAATTGCATAACGAGAAATATAGAAAAGTTTGCGGATAAGCTCTTAATAATTTCCGGTTCGTCTTCATCGTCAAGCTTAATGCTTCGTAAAATCATTATTTTCATACGCTGTAATATGTGGATTCTCAACAATGTAGTTTAATATAATTTGCTGGTTTTCAGTTAATTTTTCTCCGACTTTTTCTCCAAAAGCAATTTTTTCATTGTATAAAATCACCTGAAAACCGCCGGCAATTTCGTTAAAATCCGGTTCTTTTACGCCATATTCTCTGCAGATTTTACGAACTCGTACAATACCCGAACCGTAACGCTCTATAATACCGACTTCTTTAAATGCTTTAGCAATCAATTTATTGCGTGATTTTGAAACATAGTTGCCAGATAGCAAATCTTGCACGGTTATTCCGTCATATAGCTTTCCTAGATTATAAAACTCTATTCTGTTGTCAAAAATTTTGATAAATGTGATTATGCCATTTATCTCTTCGAACAAATCGGAATTTAGCGAAATAGAATCAACTGGGAGGGAAGCAAAACGAAAGACGAGGTTTCTGTGAAGATAAGGTTTCCGAACAAAAAGAGCGTTGTGTACAAAGCGCCAGTTTTCAAAGTTTTGCTACCGGCAAATCTATTGAGAATGTTTTGCCTTCGGAAATACGCCAAACCAAATTCGTGCGTTCCGCTTCATCAAACAATGCAAGGTGTTCTGCGCTATAATGCTTTTCCAGCAATTTACGAACATTTACAATGTCCGTTGCTGGGTAATTTTCCCAAGGAAGCGACAGTGCTAAAAATACATTGCTGATATGCTTTCTTAACTCGGGCGTTATTGTTACTGCGCAGATGTTGTGAACAGGCTCGGTAGCAGAAATAAATTGTATAGATTTGTAAGAAGGAAAAATTTTTTCTCCTTTTGTGTTATTTCACAACTCTCCAGTAACCGCCTTTGTCGGGGCCTATGCGTTCAATTAGCCCTTTGGATTTGAGCTTTGCAAGGTTTTCTCTTACGTTTCTTTCGTTAATCTTCACAGTTTTAGACAACTCGGCTATTGTAACATGTTGGTTTTTGCCAATCTGTTTCAATATAGTAAGTTGCTTTTCCGTCATTTTTTCTAGGTCTTTTTCTAGGTCTTTTTCTAGGTCTTTTTGTTCCGCCTTTCGCACGAAAATCACTTTGAAATTTTGGTCTTGTTGCAAAGTCGGAGGTAAAAGTCCATGTTCTTTGCATAGTTCGAATATCATTTTGGTTCCGGTTCCCATTTGCTCAATAGATCCGAAAAGATACATTGGGCGCGCCAGCAAAGGGTTAGCCGGTTGTGAATCGTGCTGTCCTTTCAGCATTTCTGTAGTTAAACCGTATGGAAGTTGCCCTGGGTTCCAGATTTCAAGACGATTGTTAAAAAGCATTACTTGAACACTTGCGTTGCTTGTGTAATCGCGGTGGCAAATAGCGTTTACAATTGCTTCTGTAACTGCCAGCAACGGTAATTCCGGCTCTACTTCCGCAAGTATGGTTTTATCCCTGCCGTAAACTTTGGCATCAATGCGCGACATGACAAAACTTACCGCTTGATCTATAAGCTCAAATACATCGCCATCGTAAATGTGATACGACGGAATCGGTCTTGTTATTTCGTTTCCATAAAATTGACAGCATTTTACCGAAGAGGTAATAAAAAAACGTTGTGGCATTTTGCCGAATAGTAAAATTGCTGCGTTAGTAATTCTTTCGTCCTTTATCAAACTCAAGTGCGCCAGCACTGTTTTGTAATCGCCTTCTTCCTCATTAAACGGGAAACTGCGCTTTTTTCTTGTACGCGCAATAAAACGCTTGATTTTACGCTCGTCAAGATCTTCCCAAGTGGCACTTTTGCAAAACGTTGCGTCGAACGGAGTGGTGCGAATAACTTCGTTTTCAGCAAGATAGCGTATCAGCGAAGCATAAACTTCTGCTCTAAGCTCGTCTGAGTCACAAAATGTTTTCCGCGTTATGTTGTTTTCAGTTTTTCTTATGAATGCAGATTCTTTTTCCTCTCGTTCATCGGCTTTTTTAATATAAATCAATCGCGTTTTACTCAATTTTGTAGCCAAATCGTATTCTTTTTCGGTTGGAGAAATGCCATCTGCATCTTCGCATCCATACTTTTTTCCAAAAAGTCCAATGTATATATCACATTTCTCAACCTGTTCAAGGTAAACATCTTGCGCAGATTTATCATTCGCAACAGAACGCTCAAATATGAACGGCTCAAACAATTGTCCGAACAAAGCGTCTTGTCGCAGATAATCAAATAACATCGCACGTTCATGCGAAAATTCGGCTTGCACGCTACTTATGAAAATGCGAATTTTATCCATTCTTTTTCCTTACTTCCACATAATATAGAAATTTACTTTAGACCAGTCAACGTTGTTGTGTAGCGCGAGGTCTGTTTTTTCGTAGATCATTTTGTTCTCTACCAAAGCAAAGTTTAGGCTATCTTCTTCACTTGAAAGTAGCAAAATCGTGTCTTTTTCCGTATATTCGGAAAATAATTTCTTAACTATCTTTTTACATTTAACATAACTGCGAAATCTTGGATATGCATTGTCAAGTTTATATTTCAGAATTATGCTTTCCAGCTGTTCAGTAATTGTCATTTCATTTTCCTCGCAATAATTCTAATAACTATAGGATCTTCACTTTCAAATTTGGCGAGATCGTTTTGTTCCTGCGAACTTTCAATCACAAAGCCAATGTTTTCCAAATCTTTCAATAATTCATCAAGCACAATAAATCTTCGAAAATGCCCATTGTAAACATAACCGTTTCTTTCAATGAAGGTTCCTTTGCCAAAAATGCAATCTTTAACGCTTCTAGCTTCTATAAAAAACAGGCCATTTGCCTTTAAGGCGCTAAAAATATTTTGCAACATTTTATGTTGTTCATTGGCAAAAATCGAGTGTATAGTAAATCTGGAGTAAAAATAATCGAAACGCTTTGAATAAAGTTCTTCGCTGTCTATAAAATTTCCGCACATAAACTCAGTATTTTGGAGAGAGGGTGACATATTATATATAGCCTGCTCACTTCTGTCTATAGCCGTAACGTTTAAGCCATTTTTGGCAAAAAACAAACTGTCTCTTCCATTGCCGCAGCCTAAATCCGCTAAAAAATTCCCTTTTTCTAATTTTGGCAAAATGTCAAGAGCAAATTGAGATGGATATTCTTTTGCTAATTTGTTCTTATAGTAGTTATTCCAATAAACTTGTTCATCTAAAGTTTTTCTGCTGAAAGAAACTATCTGCTTTGCAATTTCACTTGGACTAAAAATTCCGTCTCCATTTATTGTCAAATGCGCTTTTTTTGGCTCTTCAAAATCTGGCTCCTTTTCGATTTCAGAGTACAATCCTTTTTTGTTCCTTGCCTTCAATACGGAGAATGGGACCTTCAGGTAAATTTCCATATAATTTCTTATGTTCGCAGAATTCCACTCCCTTACCGCATCGAACATAGCAATAGTACAGCATACAACGGTTGCTCCTTGTTCGGCAAGCATTTTGCACAATCTGGCGTAAATAAAGGCTAATTTTTTTCGCTCTTCATTTGAATAACCAAATGAGTTGCCGAAAACTTCCCTTAAAATATCGCCGTCTAAAAACATCACGTTATCATTTTCTTTTCGTAAAATATCAACAAGAACTTCGCCAACGGAAGTTTTTCCAGCACCTGACAAGCCAGTTATCCAGTAAACACTCATGCCGCCTCCTTATATTCAACCATGGCTATCAATTTTTCTACATTATCGGTTATAGGACTGGGGGCGGTACTTATTATATGATTTAAAATACAGGGATTCCTATGTCTAAAGACAAAATCGCTTCCAAAAACGAGCTTGCGCCGAAGGGTCGCTATGCCAAGCTCACGCTCGACTTGACTTTCAAAAAAGCATTCGCAAGCAAAAAATACAGCGACTTGCTTATCACTCTGCTCAACACTTTCCTCAAAAAAAAGCTGTTCTACTTGTGCATGGCCGTGGCGAACAGCGCCCCGAAAAGCAAGGGCTGGAACTTCGATTTCCCGAGAGTTTATTCGCTGAATTTCATCAACTTCGACCTTGACTTCGGGGAAGGCAACGATGAAATAGTGCAATATCTTTCCCTTTCCAACGAAACCAACCCTAAAATAAGATATACTTACATAAA
>JAITFT010000218.1 GCA_031281155.1 Candidatus Fibrimonadaceae bacterium | reverse complement strand
CCCCGCAAACTTAAACTCAAAGCGCCCCTCCCCAGAGGGGAATTACAAAGCCCTATTCTATCGGACTAGCCACTCCCTACTCCCAAACATTGGGTTAATCAGTGATTACTATTCATCGTGAAGAAATATGGACTTGCCGCTACTTGATGATTCTGGACGGACTTTTTCCAAAAGCTCGTCTGTTTTAACAATAGCTGCTTCAAAGTCGCTGTGCAGAAGCAATTCGGAAAGAGAATCCAAGGCTTTCTTTGTTGAATATGACCATCTTCCAGATTCAAGCTCTGCCAAAGCGTCTTTAGCGGGTTTTTTGTTGAAACCCTCGCAAGCAAATCTGAAATCCAGCAGTTTTTCGTATAAACGCTCTGGGTCTTCGTCTTCGGTTCCGTAGTTGCTTTCCACAGGCGTGAACCTTTCTGTAAGGTCTTGCAGGTTGCTTAAAAAAACTGGCGTTTCGGCTAATATGACGGCGCGGTTCCCGGCTTTCGCTGCTACTTCCAGCCTGCGCGCTGCGCTGGAAAGCGTTTCTTCGCCAATATTTGCAAGCGAGCTTTTCATGGCATGAACATTGATTGAGAACTGCTGCAAATCTTCATCGTTAATGGTATTGATGTTTTGAACGGTTTTTTCTATAATCGGAAGCATTTTCTTGACATCTCGCACAAAAACAGCAAGCAATGCGGGATCTTCTTTAGGTGCATCCTTTTGAGAAGTAAATTTCATTAAATCGTATTGCAAACGCGCTTCTTTAATTGCTTCTGGGCTTTGCTTATCGCGTATCATTCTATTCAGCAGGGAATTCAAATTCCTAATATCAATAGGTTTTGGAACAAAATCGTCAAAACCGTTTCTAAGGAAAATATCCGCTTGGCCAATAACCGCATTCGCTGTTAATGCAACTATGGGGTGCGTGTATCCCAAATCGCGAATATGTTTTGTTGTTTCAATGCCGTCCATATTTGGCATCATGTGATCCATAAATATAACGTCGTAGCTTTTGCCTTCTTTGATTTTTTCAACTGCCTGAGAGCCGTTGTTAGCCGTTTCAATGGTAAGTTTATAGGGTTGCAAAAGCCCTTTGGCAACGTATAGATTGGTTTCCACATCATCTACAATAAGCACCTTGCCATAGGGCATGGGTTCGCGCACAATTTGCGTGTTTCTTATTTGCGAAACGCTTATAAAGCGGAATTGCTGCAAGCTTTCGGCAAGCTCTTTGCCCAGCACTTCCGAGCCAACAAGCATTTGCGGCAAACGCACCGTAAAGACAGTACCTTCGCCTGGCTCGCTTTCAACGGATATTTCGCCGCCCATCAGTTCAACAATATGCCTTGTAATGCTCAAGCCAAGCCCTGTTCCCTGAATAGCACGGTTTGCCTCCAAATTGAAACGGGAATATTCGTCGAACACTTCCTTTATTTGTTCCTTTGTCATGCCTTGCCCGGTATCGCTTACGATAAAGGTGAGCAATGCTTCTGTTTCGCTCCTGCTTTCGAAACTTACTTGCAATTTCACTTTACCGCTATCTGTGTATTTAAGCGAGTTAGAGAGCAAATTGTTCAGTAGCTGCTTAATGCGCAATTCGTCGCCAAGCAATTCCGAAGGCATGTTTGGGTCCACCCAAAGCTCAAAATTAATGCTTTTGCTACCAATGCGCATTATATTCAACTGCACGGTATCGTGAATTAGGCTTGCTACGTCGTAGGTGCCAGGCACAACTTCCAGCTTGCCAATTTCCGCCTTGGATAAATCTAGAATATCGTTGATTATGCTGAGAAGCAAATTTGCCGAAGCGTAAATTCTGCCGATTGCTTCGGCTGTTTTGGGTTGCAATGCTTCATCTTCCAGGTGTATTTCTGAAATGCCTATAATAGCGTTCATGGGAGTGCGTATTTCGTGGCTCATCATTGCAAGGAATTTGGATTTAGCTTTATTGCTCTGCTCTGCGACTTCTGCCTTGCGCATTTCTTCCATCGTTGCTTTTTCTGCTCTTAAATCTCTTGTGTACCCTAAAACAATCGTATCGCCTTTATATTTCACGCGAACAAGAGTAACCTCGCAAGGTATAGGCTGCCCTTGAAGATTTTGGTGCATCCATTCAAAACGGCAATAACCTTCTTCAAAGGCTTCCTTAACGAGGGCTATTGCTTTGTGTTCAGATGTTTGGCCATCGGGTTGATACTCTGGAGAAAGTTGATGGAATTTTTCTATGTATTCCTGCTTGTTGGAAAGGTCAAATAGCCTTACTGATTCCTGATTGGTTTCTATATTGTTAAAATCTTTGTTCCAAAAATTAGCTACGAGCGGTGCGCTATCTAGCATCACTTGTACTTGTTCTTCGGTATCGCGCAGTTTTTCTACCGCAACGGTTGCTGTTTCATCTGCTTCCTGTTTTCTCATTGCCATGCGCAGCAAAACAACGCTGAGCATTGTAGCCATTATTACGCCTAATATGGAAAGAAACTTTGCCAGTTTTTTCAAACCGCTGTAGTATTCTCCGGAAGGAACTAATGTACCCAGGTACCAACCATTTTCCAAACGTTGCATAAAAGCAATAGATGACCTGCCCTGATAATCCATTACTTTGCGCCCAATAACTTTTTGCCCTTCCTTTAAATCGTTTGCTATTGGGGCAAAACTTTCAAAATCGTGCAGCGGCCTGCCTAAATACGAGCGTTCCGGGTGAGCAATTAAATTCATTTCCCTATTCATCAGTATTCCATAGCTGCCTTCTGTAATATTTACCTCGTTTGCGTGCTGCATTATTCTATCCATTCTCAATTTTAGGCAAACCACGCCCAAAGGCTGGCCTCGCTCATCGAAAATTCTGCGCGAAAAGGTGACTACATACAGGCCAGAAGCTGCATCTTCGTAGGGTTCTGTAATGCTTACGCTTCCATTGGCATTAACCACTGCCAGCCGGTGCCAAAAACGTTCTTCAGGTATGTAATCTTCTGAAGGCTCCCAGCCAATGCCGCTGAGAAATCTACCGCCAAAGGTATTAAAGCTGCCGAAAATATCTACAACTTGAGAGATGGAATCGTTTCGATTGATTGAGTATCTGGTTATTTTTGTTAGATAGTCAGCTATTCTTCTTTGGTTGCCGCCATTTATGATTATTTCGCGAACAGTTTCTGAAATCATTCCCAACGCAGTTTCGTGCTCTCTTAAGTCACTCAAAATGTGCTCGCCGGAATAAGCTATTATGCTTTCGGCATTTCTTTCCAAATGCTTGTGCTCCAGGCTGCTTACGAACAGATAACTTACTCCAACCATTATAAAGAAAGCTGCAAATATGAAAATTGCGTGCCAATAAGGAATGTTTGCCTTATCTTTTATGTCACTAAGTTTTTGTTTCAAGTGAAGCATAGCCTACCTCTCCTTCTTTAGCGTCTCTGAAGCGTTTATGTACTTTGTAAAATACTTCGGAGATTTTTGGGTCGAAATGTTTGCCGGATTCTGACATAATAATCTCTACGGCCTTTTCATGTGTAAAAGCTTTTTTATAGGGGCGCTCTGAGACCAGAGCATCGTAAACATCTATTAGAGCCAATATGCGCCCATGAAGCGGAATTTCCATTCCTTTAAGCCCACGGGGATAGCCTGTGCCGTTCCAGCGCTCGTGGTGGTAACTTGCAAAGAGTTTTGCCTTGTGCCAGAACAATTCTTCTTTGGTTTTGCTTATGACTTTATTTAAAATATCTTCGCCTGCTGCTACGTGGCGTTTCATTATTTCATATTCTTCTGGAGTTAGCTCCCCAGGCTTGTTTAGAATGGAATCGGGAATGGCTATTTTGCCGAGGTCGTGCAAACGCGCCGAAGAAGCCACCAAGTCTGCATTCCAATCGCTTAATTCATCTGTATATACATTATGTTCCAGCAGGGCTTCTATTAAAATTTTGGTTTGTATTGTTGTTCGTTCTATGTGCCCACCCGTTGAATTATCGCGGCTTTCCACAACATCTGCCAATATAGATACAATATTTTCGTATAAATGTTCCAATTGCGTTGTCCGTTGCTCCAACTGCGCAGTTCTTTCGCGGATTATTTCGTCCATATCTAGTTGAATTTTAACTCGGTGCAACAAGATAATGGGAGTAAATGGCTTTGCAATGAAATCTACCGCTCCAAGCTCAAAACCATGCACTTCGGTATCGGCATCTGTTTGCCCTGTTAAGAATATTACGGGAATATTGGCAGTTTGTTTGTTATTTTTCAACAACTGCAATGCGGTAGGGCCATCCATTTCTGGCATTGATATATCTAGCAGAATTAAATCTGGCTCCATCTTTTCCAATATGGCAAACATTTTCGTTGCAGAAGGCAAAGTTATGGTGCGATACTGGCTTTCCAGAGCCTTCTCTGCTAAAGAGAGGCTGATATCACTATCGTCAACTATAAAAACGGTTTTCATCGGGTAGAGGGTAATATAGAAAATCCTAAGATTTTTTTACTATATTTACTGCCATAAAAACGGAGAGACTTATGAAAAACAAGCTTATTATGCTGTTAGCGGTTATTTTTCTTTTACCCAATCTTGCTCTAGCCAGCGCTGGGGAACGGGACACGAGTAGGTGCACTAAAGAATGCATTGAAAAAGCGCAGGGGCGTGAAGCCGCTAAAAAAAAGCCTGAGCCTTATGCCGCCGATGCTCCCATGCTTTATGAAAAAGCAATGAACATGAGCATATTGTGGGTTATCCCCTTTGCTGGAATTTTGCTTTCAATAGCATTTCTCCCTCTTTTTGTTCCAACTTTCTGGCATAGTCACTACGGAAAGGTTTCCTTGTTCTGGGGGGTAGTGTTTTTTGCAGCCTTTTCCATGAACTATGGGCTAGGAATCAGTTTCTTTTATTTAGTTGAAACTTATGCCCATGAATATATTCCTTTTATTTGCCTTCTTTTAGCCTTATTTACTATTTCCAGCGGAATTCGATTAAAGGGAGATTTAGTTGGCACTCCGGTTGTAAATTTAATACTGCTATCAATTGGCACATGTTTAGCCAGCATTATGGGCACTACCGGAGCCGCAATGCTTTTAATCCGCCCAGTTTTAAGGTCTAATTCGTGGAGAAAAAATAAAGTTCATATTGTTGTTTTCTTTATATTCCTTGTAGCTAATATAGGAGGCTCGCTAACTCCTTTGGGAGATCCCCCACTATTCTTAGGCTATCTTAGAGGCATTGATTTTACATGGACTTTATTTCACATGGGTCCTGTAACCGCTTTTGCAGTAGTGTTTCTTTTGGTTTTCTTTTTTATAATGGATACTTATTATTACAAAAAAGAAACAAATAAGCCCCCAAAAGGTTCCGGAGAAAAATTATCAATCGAAGGCAAAAGAAACTTCCTGTTCTTTCCTTTGGTTATGGCCTCGGTGCTTTTTTCAAGCCTTGATTTAGGCATTGCTTTTGTGCTTTACTACGTTAATATAGAATGGGCCAGCTTAGGGCAAATTCTCTCTCTTCTTGCTATAACCTTTGTTTCATTTAAAATCACTCCAAAAGAAGTGCTTGCTGCCAATGATTTTAATTGGGAACCGATTATTGAGGTTTCAAAGTTATTTGCTTCCATTTTTATCACTATGGTTCCTGTGCTCGCAATGCTTAAAGTCGGTGCAGAAGCGGTCTCATTCGATCCAACCATTTCAGCCGATGCTGCTGGCCCTCTAGGCATGGTTATAAAAAGCATATTTGATAGCAACGGTAATCCTATTGATTTACGTTTCTTTTGGGTAACAAGCTCGCTTTCAGTTTTTCTTGATAATGCTCCTACCTATTTGGTTTTCTTTCAAGCCGCTGGTGGCGATGCTATAGAATTGATGTGCCCTGGGCACCGTGCTTCTACTCTTTTAGCCTTATCTATTGGAACCGTTTTTATAGGTGGTTGTTCTTATATAGCCAATGCCCCAAACTTTATGGTAAAAAACATCGCCGAGCAATCCGGAGTGGAAATGCCCTCATTCTTTGGCTATATATTTAAGTATTCAATGACAATACTTATCCCTTTGCTTCTTTTGATAACGTTCTTTTATCCGTTTATTTTGAAGATAACGTTTTAAACTTTCTGTGCCTTGCATTTATTTGCATGAATGAAAGACTTCAAATCATATCGCCTCGCTCCGCCAACACACCCGCTTCGCCCTCCGGGCGTTCCGAGCTTGCCCCGGAGGCTCTCTCCGAGCCTCCACCCCAAGCTCCCTCTAGTATTTTCTATATTCTACCATAAGTTTGCTTTGAGCTTAAAAATTCGGGCAAATGCGCCTTTATTGGCGCAGTGAGTTTTTTTGGGAGATTTGTTTGCATGAACAAAAGTGGTGTGCCCCTTAAAAAACGTACATTTAGTTAAGCCACATATTTATTGTTATATGTAAATATAGAATCTTTTTCCTCTGGTGTCAAGTAGTTATTAGTAGAATGTTTTCTAAATCTAT
>JAITFT010000211.1 GCA_031281155.1 Candidatus Fibrimonadaceae bacterium | reverse complement strand
TTAATGGTTGCTCTTGGCTTTGATGTTCGCTCCAATAACTCGGCTGGCGCAGGCCGTTATGATTTGTTTATAGAGACAAAAAAGTGGACCGCCGTTGTGGAGTTCAAGGTTTCCAAAACCGCAAGAGGCATAAAGGAAGCGATTAAAGATGCTTTGGCTCAAATTAAGCGAAAGAAATACCTCGCTGCTGCAAGTAAAAAGAAGCCTGCTTATGTTATTGGCGTGGGCGTGCACAAGAACGATGCCGAGGTTTTGTGCGAGAGGGCGTGGTAAATGAAATTTCTAAAAATCTTTATTAGAGAATTTGCGATTCCCATAGCCACTGCTCTTGTAGTGATAGCCTTTGCTATCCAAGCTTTCAAAATTCCCAGCGGCTCAATGGAAAACAGTCTCCACGAAGGTGATTTTCTTTTGGGATTAAAGTTTATTTACGGCATTCCAATTCCATTTACGCACGGGAAGATTCCAATTTCAAAGCCAGATGTAGGCGATGTTGTGATTTTCCGCTACCCGGGCGAGCCAGAGTATCCCGGTTATAATCGAGCCCGCTACACGCACCTTGCAAATGCCTTGATGTTCGGGAACTTTTTTTGGGACAAAGAAGCCCCGAGTGGAAGCCCTAAGCTCATTCATTACGCAGATGGGCCAAAAGACTATATAAAAAGATGCGTGGCAAAAAGCGGCCAAAGAGTAGCTGTGAAAAACGGCAAATTATTTGTAAACGGCGAAGAGCATCCCCTAATTGGTTTAAGCAAATATACAGAAAGAAATAGAGGAGCCTCGCCTCGCGACTACCTAAAAGAAATAAAAATACCGGAACCCGGCGAAACCATAAACCTTGATTCCCTCTCTCTCCACGACTTATGGTGGATTCGCTCGCTTATGATGCAAGAGATGCCAGATAGCCTTGTAGAGTTCAAAATATCTTTAACTCAAAACGGCCGCGAGCTTCTAAACCCCTCTTTCCGCGAAGCCGCCCGCACAGGCTTTGTGCCGCGCTATAACCCCAACATACCGCAAAAAGGCCTTTTCGGCAGCCGCTTGGTAGGTTACGAAACCTTCAATCTAGATGGTTCACAGCTAGGGACCTTAGAAATGAACGTAGCCTTGGAAAACTCTCAAGTCTCAACTCTTAACTCTCAACTAGACACCGCTATCGCTGCCTCAATTCCCCAGCCTTTAGTGTTGAAATGGCAAGTTTTGGTTAATGGCCGGGCAGTTTCCGAATATACGGTCAGAGATGAAGTCTATTTTATGATGGGCGATAATCGCGATAATTCCGCAGACAGTCGTTTCTGGGGTTTTGTAGCGGCAAGGAATATTAAAGCCAAGGCGTTTATAATTTACTTTAGCCTGGATAAAGATTCTCGGGTCGAGCTGCTAAAACCCTGGACTTGGGTTTTCCTGCCAACCGACATTAGATGGAGCAGAATTGCAAGAATTATACATTTAATATAGGAAAAATTGCGTTTTACCCCCTTTTTTTAACTTTTTTCATAAAAAACTTGACATTTGCGAAAAAAAAATCTATTTTTAGCCTATGCAGTATTTTGCCTCCTTCAATAAAATTTCGCTCTGCCTTCTAGTGGCTTGCGCTCTCGCAGTAATATCCTGCGAAAAAGATAAACCAAGACAAATACAAGATATAATGGGGGACATAGGGTATATTGAGCCTGCCATAGAGCAGTTCATAGAACCCACAGATTTAACAATTGACTACGAAAAAGCCCTGTTTTACAATAGAGCAAGCGAAGCCCTTGTAGTCATGGGTCAAGAATGGGCCGAAAGAATGGCTAAGGCAGAAACAGAAGAAAAGCTGACAATCGCAGCTTCCTACGAAAAGGCTCAAGACGAACTTATCCGCAAATTCGGAATAAGAGGCAAAGAAGAATATCGGTGGATTCATACTAAAGCGTTGCCTAATCCGGCCAACAAAGAAGTTTTCGCAAAAGCAGGTATTTGGGTTAAATATTAAGAACACAGAGGTTAAGTTTTATGTCTATGAAAGGAAAAAAAGGTATTATTTTCGGCGTTGCCAACGATCGCTCTATTGCTTGGGGCATAGCTAAAAAGTTGTTAGACGATGGTGCAGAAGTAGCATTCAGCTATAACGGCGAACGTTTAAAACGCAACCTTGATAAAATGTTGCAAGACTATCCCAACCCTAAGCTCTACGATTGCGATGTAGCAAGCGAAGAGAATATTCTGAAAGTTGCCGAGCAATATAAGGCAGAAGTCGGGCAATGCGATTTTTTAGTTCATGCCGTTGGCTTTGCAGATAGAACCTATTTGGAAGGCAAATTTTTGCCAACCCCTAAAGAAGCTTTTATGCAAGCAATGGATATTTCTGCCTATTCGCTAGTGTCTCTAACCCGCGCTTTCAAGCCCTTAATGGTGAGCGGCAGCTCAGTTTTAGCTCTCACATATTTGGGTAGCGAAAGGGTTGTTCAAAACTACAATGTTATGGGAGTTGCAAAAGCCGCACTGGAAGCCATGGTTCGTTACTTGGCCTACGACCTTGGCCCAGAGGGTATCAGAGTTAATGCCATAAGCGCAGGTCCTGTTAACACGCTTGCCGCTCGCGGAATCAGCGATTTTACCGATTTGCTGAAAATCCATCGCAAAATTGCTCCTCTTCGTGAAAACACAACGCCAGAACACGTTGGCGGCGCAGCCTATTTTCTTTTGAGCGATCTTTCTTTTGGAGTAACTGCCGAAATTATGTATGTAGATGGTGGCTATAACACTGTTACAGTAGGCCCAATTTCCGCTTACGATAAGGAATAGCTATTTGAAAAACGATAATACCGAGCTGTTAGACCTTGTGCTAAGAGCTGGCAATATTGCGCAAAGCGAAATTTTAAAATATTGGCAAAGCCATTTAAGCGTAGAATGGAAAGCCGATTCCACGCCCGTAACAATAGCAGATAAAAAAGCAGAGGAACTTGTGCGTGCATTTGCGCAAAAAGAAACACCTGGCTTTGGTTTTATAGGCGAGGAGTTTGGGCAGGAAAATCCCAATGCAGAATACCAATGGGTGCTAGATCCTATAGACGGCACAAAGGCTTTTATTTATGGCGTTCCTTTGTTTGGGAGCATTGTTGCTATTTTAAAAAAAGGAGTTCCCATTGCAGGCTTAATTCAATTGCCTGCATTAAACAGCAAAGTCTGGGCGAGTGCAGGCGGCGGTGCATTTGTAGGTGATTGCGCAAGCAGTGCAGGCTCGTTGGCAAAAGTTTCAAATGTATGCGAGTTAAAAAACTCTCTTGTGCTTTCCGGCACTCTAAACACAATAGAAAGCAAGGGCTATGGGGAGTGGTTTGCCAACATTCGCAAAAACGCAAAGCTTTACAGAGGCTGGGGCGATTGCTACGGTTACTATTTGGTGGCTTGCGGAAGGGCAGAAATAATGGCAGACCCTGTGGTGTCGCTTTGGGATATAGCTCCCTATCCTCTTATTTTCTCAGAGGCAGGCGGCGCATTTTCCACACTCTCTGGCGAAAAAATACTGTTTTCAGAAAGCGGCAAGCCCAAACATTGTATTTACGAAGGTTACACTGCCATAGCCAGCAATGGAAAATTTGAAGTTCAGTTGCCTAAAATTTGTTGAAGCTTAGTGTATTTTTATATTTTATTTACAGGATATAAAAGAGGAGTTCTTCTATGAAGAAAGCATTATTTGCCGTTGTGGCAGCCAGTTCGCTGTTGTTTGCCGAATCTTATCAAGTTAATACCCTTAGCACAAGGCAATTGGGTATGGCTCATACTGGCGCGGGTATAAAGCTCGGTTCAGAGAGCATGCATTTTAACCCTGGTGGTCTTGGCTTTGTTGACAAAACGCTAGATGTTTCTGCCGGTGCTACTTTTATTATGCCGGAAGTGGAATTTTACGGAAAAAACGGGAAAACTACTAATACCCAAATGGGAACGCCATTTTATGTTTATGCAGCCTCTAGCATAACAGACTGGCTATCTGCAGGTCTTAGCTTTACAACTCCCTACGGCAATTCTGCAGATTACGGCAAAGACTGGGAAGGCGCAGGTCTTTTGCAAGATATATCTTTGCAAGTTTTCGCTTTGCAACCCACCATTGCTTTTAAGTTCCTTGATAAAATAAGTGTAGGCGGCGGTCCTGTTATTTATTTCGGAAGCTTTGAGCAGAGCAAGGATATGGTGAATCCAGACTTGCCTCCTGGTATGGCATTTGGAACTTTTTCTGGCGATGCAGATTTAGCTGTGGTGGCTAATGTTGGCATCCTGTATGATTTGATTCCGAATAGACTCGCTTTAGGTATTGCTTATCGTTCCGAAGCTAAAATGAAAGTTTCAGATGGCAAAACGGAGATAAATTACGCAAATCCAATTGCTGAAAGCATGCTTAGCTCAAATCCGACGTTTATCGCTCTTAGTCAGTCTAAATTTAAAGCAGAGCTTCCTTTGCCTGCTAATTTGAATACGGGGATTTCTTTTCGTCCAATAGACAAGTTGCTTTTAGCTTTTGATTTTCAGATGATATTCTGGGGCATTTACGATGAGCTTGTTATGGATTTCACAGTTGGCGATACGCCAATTCTCAAACAAGTATCAAAGAAAGACTACAGCAATACCTTTGCTTATCGTTTTGGGGCTCAGTATAGCCTTATGGATCAGCTAGACTTGCGTCTTGGTATGTACTTTGATGAAACTCCTGTGAAAGACGACTATTTAACGCCGGAATCTCCCAGCACCAATAAACTGGGCTCTACCGTAGGCCTTTCTTTCCGTCCAATCTCCAATTTGTCTATAGATGCCGCATTCCTGTATGCTAATGGCTCTGGCCCCTTTGGGAGAGATGCTACATCTGGCGACAAAAAAGGCGAAGACGGTCTCAACGGACGTTACGAAGTTCAAGCATGGGTACCGTCAATTGGTTTAAGCTATAGCTTCTAGTTTTAATTTTGTATATTGAGTCACACTTATGAATTTGCCTAAACGAGTCCGTGGGCACTATATGTGCTATGAAATCGATACTGAATTTACATCTGTTCAGGTGTTGAAAAGTAAGCCATTCTTTTCTGACGAAATGAAAGACATTAGATTGGATATGGCCTTTGATTTGCGCAATACTAAACGCGTAGATGGAGCGGCAGTTACATTTTTCAAAAATCTTCATGAACAACTTCAAAAAGGAAAACGCAAAATTGCATTTTTTGGCGGGCCGCAAGAAATACAAGAGCAACTTGCTAGCGTAAGCTCTTTCTTAGTTTATTCGAGTATTGTTGAATTTGAGCGAGATTTTCACGAAATAAACCCAGAACTTAACAGAACCTTTTTTAGGTTATCCGAAGGCAGAGGCAATTTCCGCACTTTAAAGATGATTTGTCCGCTCTGTTTTTTCGAAGATGTATCCGGCTTTATGGTAGATGAAGAATACTACAGGTTAACGTGGAGCGATAACGAAATAGTTCCAGTTTATGAGCCACTGGAGCCAGATCAAAACTCAATAGATTTTTCCTGCTATCAGGTTGCAGTTTGCCCAAAGTGTTTTTATGCTTCTACTCGCTTAGACTGGTTCACGGTGATTTTTCCAGAAGGGTGCTATGAATCGCATTTAACTCCGGAAAACAAGGCGAAGTTGTCAAATTCGGCGGCTCAACGCAGAGCCTTGGCGGTGAGCTACGATGGCGTTGACGATAATTCTTTTTTTAGAATGCCTCGCGAGAAAAGCGCGTCTTATGTGTCTTGGCTTTTAAATGAATTTAATCTAAAGCACATGAACGACCAACAGCCTGCAGATGGTTTCGATATAGTTGTCAGTAACTTTATGATGTGCAAATTTGCGGCGAAAGAGGTAGAAATAGATAGCCACATGCATGCTGCTCATGCGTGGCTTTACGGCATAATGGACAACAGAGAATATTACTCCACGCTTCGCTTGGCGAAAACCTATGTATATTTAATAAGCGTTTTGGTTGCCCAAGATAAAATCGGAGATGCTCGCAAACTTTATCGCGAGTTAGAAAAAGACTACGGCGGAATGGAAGACTGCAAATATTTAATAAATCGAGCGCAGCATTTATTGTTGAATTAGTTGAATAACTCCTCCAAACTACCCAAAGCTTCCGCTATTTTCCACTCGCTCTTCGCTTGCCCCACAGCGTAGTTGCTAATAGCCCTGATTTGCGTGGCTTGAACTCCATACTCTTTGCAAACTGCAAAAAATGCCGCTCCTTCCATAGTTTCAACCTGAGCAATTTCACCTCTTGCTATTCCCATTTCTTCTGTATTGGAGCAACATAAAACCGTTGCGCCTTTAACACGCTTTAGATTTTCTTTGAATGGTGAGTTTTCGCTTGCAAAAAACGTATTGGGCTCCCAAGGCAGGAATTCAATAAGGCAGTCGCTCTCAACTTCTACAACTTCCGTAAGTTCCAAGTCGCTTGAGCGATAAGCTCCTGCAATTCCTATTTGAATGGCATATTTATAATTCCCGCTTTGAAATGCTTTGCCTAAATTAAGGGCTGTTGGTAAAATACCTACGCCGCTAATTAAACAGTCGTAGCCTTGCGGAATTCCATTCGGGAAAACACCGTCTCTTTCCATTTCTGTTGCAAAAACCAAAAGCTTAGACATATTTCTTTAACACATCTTTACAGGAAACAAAGTAATCTATGCCGCTGGCTATCACAGCAAATTCTTTTCTAATAACCGACTTCAAATAAATCTCTCGGAGTGTATAGAATAAATTTCTCTATATCAATAGCGTCTATATTATCAAAGTTGTCACTGCTAAACCTAACACCATCATAGCCATCATATATCCACATAGGCGTAAATGCCCTGCTGAGTTTTAAAGTTTCTGTGTCAATTTTGTGAACTTCGTGTATTGATCCAATAGTAAGATAACGGGGTCTTATTTCTTTTATTATATAATTACCATCTAAAGCAATGGCGTAATTGTGGCAATCAGGAAGACGATAATCTTCGTTTTCATCTTTACCGCAATTACTATGATAAATACTCTGAAATACATCCATAGCAATGCCATCAACGACTAATTCAAATTTATTTGTTACAGCATCTTTTATCTTTATGCATAATATTTTTTCTCCAATGTAAGAAACATCCAAGCATTCATTCAGCCACTCATATTCGCTTGTAAAGTCAAGCATTGTTATTTGCCTGTTTTCTGTATTTAACATAGGGGCTTTATCCCAAACCTCACCGTTTCTACTGGATTTTTTAGAATTTTTGAACAATATATTTCCGTTTATCCAAGGATTTGCTTTACTTAAAGCATAATCTTCTTGATAAAAATATCTTTCAAAAGGCACGTATTCTGTTCCCATTTTCCAAAAGCCAAATCTATTATTGTCGTTATCAATTACCAACACCGAAGAGTCTTTAAAATAATTTTCAACTATCCTAAAATAAGGATTGTTGTAGTAAGAAGGATCTCCTATATGGTCATAAACCTGCTGATTTTTTGTAAAGATAATTTCTATGGTAGTATCAATTGATAATGATTTTTGTTTTGTTCTGTAATTTACTAGAAATAACCCTGAGCGAGAACTTGTTATATGTTCTTGACCGTCTTTACATTCTTTTCTATATCTGTTAGAAGCTAAAACAGCCAGAGAATCGTTTACAATGGATATTAGTTTTCCGTTAATCCACTCCGCCCAATGCGGGTAAGAGAGGGAGTTATCGCAATCAGGCGGTACTGCGCATCCACAAACAATTACACAAAAAACTGCGAGTAAAATCCGTTTCATTCTTTCCTCTTGGTGTATAGCATCTGTGCAACATTCTCTTCTGAAACTGAAGGCGAAGATAAGTTCGTATTGTCAGTTTTCAGTTTATCTATAGCCCTTATGGCTACATTCTTGCTTATGGCATGCGAGATTCCAGAAAAAAGAATCAAAAATGCTACGGTCAATACAATTTTATTCACAAAACACTCCTTTTTTGAGGTTCATGGTAAATGTAGTAAATAAATACTTGCTGATTTAGTTGCTCAAAACCAAATATGCACCGCTATCCCCGTTGCGAGCAAGGCTCCGCCTACTCCATAAGCTATGTTCCGCATGGTTTTTGCGTTATTTATTTTGCTCATTTCATCGGTCTTTTTTCTTTGCAATTCCTGATATTCCGCTTCGTTTTTCGGAGCCTCAAAGTTCCGTTGTTTTTTTCATGCGGCGTTTCTCCATTTTTCTAC
>JAITFT010000194.1 GCA_031281155.1 Candidatus Fibrimonadaceae bacterium | reverse complement strand
TTATCCAGCATAGTGGTCAGCGCAACACACGGCATAAACTGCATTCACAGCATTGTCCCAAAAGCAATCCAAGAAATGCCAAGCACATTCTATTTCAAACTAACAACAGATTCAAAATTGTGGAAAGATTTGTGCGAAGAAAAAGAAATAAGCATTTATGCACCAAGCGCATTGCAAATAAATTCAGTGGATATTTTAGTGGAGGGCTGAAAATGGAAAATAGAAAAAGCTTTATAATGCTAGCAGAAAATATTTTCTGCTCTGTGCTTTTGCTGCCTTGTGATGAGGAAATTTCAGTGGAGGAAGTTAGGAAGAGTTTCAAGAGAAAAATTGATGATTTTGCGCGTGAGGCGATAAATAATGGGCATTCTGCTTATGAAATTGAGAATGCGAAATATGCTCTTTGTGCATGGATAGATGAGTATATTTATGCGAATTGCTCAATAGCCGCAAAGTGGTTTTCGCACTCATTTGCTTTGAGCGAATTTGAAGACGTAGAGGCGGGCAAGCATTTTTTTGATAGAATGGATGCTTTGCATAAAAACGCAAATTATACCCCCTTGCTTGAAGTCTATGCAAAGTGTATTTTATTCGGTTTTATGGGCAAGTTTAGAGTGGGAGAAACAACGGAATTAAAGCAAGTTTTAAATTCTGCAATTTCAAAAACAAATTTTTTAGAACCGATAAACTTTAAACCTGCAACAAAAAATAGGCATAGATTTTCATTCAGACGCGGCATAAAAAATATTTTAGTAACAGGGCTCTGCGAAGAAAAATGCAAAGAAATTGTAAAAAGGCACGAGCCGCCAAAAGGCTATAGTTATATATATTCCAATATTGAAGATTATGAAAATTTGCCATTTATAGACGGAGTAGTTTTACTTAATCCTTTGCAAGCAGATGGCACGGAAAAGCAGGAGGAATTTTTAAAGAAATTATTTTCAAAGCAAGGATGCAAAGCACCGATTTATAAAGTCGCCGATTTTGAAATCCAAGAAATCTCACAAACTTTGGATAAAAATTATGAATTTAATTCCAATCACCTGAACTACTATTTGCACAGGAATTTTTTAGATGATGCAGCTTGTAAAAATATACTTTCTCTGCCGAAGAAATTAAAGCAATTCAAAGACTGCAAGGCTTTTTATTCCCTGCCATTTTTTCCCTTTATGCAAAACGAAAAGCCGCTTGCGTATAGCTTGGTAAAAAAAATGCTAAAAATTTCATTCTTAGCAGGACTCCTATTTTCAATTATATTTTTTGTATTTTCTATAGTTAACGAGCACAAGGAAGAAATCAAAGCAGAAGCGGTGTTTATATTGCAAAAAAAGAAAATTGACAGTTTGAAACTTGTAGAAGATAGCATCAAATTCGTAGAAGACAGTCTTAATCTGGAATTTGAAAATAGGCTTAAAAACCTGGAGCTTTATTATCAAAAACACATTCTGGAAAAATTTCCATTTAGAGAAGGCAAAATACCATCGGTTGCAGAGGTGAGCGATTTTTTCAGCAGAGAGGGAGAATTCTACAAATTTATGGATATAATAGATACAATATCCGATGAAAGAATCAAATTCAACAGAAGAACCCTCCTAAAGCTTGCCCAATTGAAAAACAGCGTGTGGAGCGATATACCAATCTCCATAATTGTAAAAGCTCCAAGAACAGCGTCTGTGAGCTTTGGCATTGACAGCCAATATGTGGATATTGAGCAAGGAAGCAGCAGAAGCATAGACGTGCTTTTTCCAAAGCAAAATGGAGGCGGTATTGAACTTAGTGCAAAAACTGCAAATAATGCTTTTAGAGAAAGCATTAAAGGCGAATGGAGCTTGCTGAAACTTCAAAACCGGCATGAATTTTCTTTTATGGATAGAAGCTATTTAGTAGATGTGGAATTGCTTGTTCATTGGAATGTGCCAAGAAATTCCATTAAACCAAAGGATTGGTTTGCACTCCGCTTGGAGCCGAATTTGATTGAGAATTTGGCTTTAACGCGGAATTTGGGAGAGCGCTAGGGGTGCGATTAATTGTGCTCCTACAAGCGCTCCACACGTTTCCATGCCCCGCTTTTTTCCTTGAAAAATGATTTGCAAAATCCCAAAAACAAAGCAAAATTCATGCTCAAAAAATAATTGCATACACGTACGCCTAGTAGGGCAGCTATCACAAACAACAATTCAACTGCAAAAAATATTTTGTAAAAAATATGTGTTTGCATTAAAAAAATGCTACATGAAAATATAGCTAAAAGTAAAAACGGGCTTAGCCATCTGAGTAGTTTGTGCGATATAAAGATATAGGCTCTTATTGGGCGCAGTGGATTTAGCATTGGCAGAAAATCTAAGAGGAAATTGAAGTTGGCTCTGCCGATGCGGACTTTGCGTTTGAATTCTCCGAATTTAGATGCTGAGGTATTTTCAAAAGCAAGTGCTTTCTCGCAAAATACGCAAGCGTAATTTTTCATTAAAATTTTTGCTGATATGTAAAAGTCATCCATTATGGTTTTGTGCGTTGGTAGTTTTGTGTAAAGCTCCGAGCGAATTGCATATAATGCGCCATTGCTTCCCATCACTGCTCCAAAGCCGCTTTCCAATGCTTTTAGGCGAGATTCACGTTTCCAGTAAAGGCTTTCTGTTTTGCTTAAAGAAAAATCGCTTTCATCTTTTAGCACAAGCTGTCCGCACACACAGCCAATTTTTTCACTTGTAAATTCCGCTATTAAATTTTTCAAAGCGGAGCCTTCAAGCATTGTATTTGCATCGCTAAACAAAAAAATCTCGCCTTTCGCCGCTTCGCAAAGCTTATTCAGCATTGCTGCCTTCCCTTCATTTTTCTCATTTTTTAATAAACGAACCTGTGAAGAATAACGCTTAACAATCTCAGCAGTTCCATCACTGGAACCATCATCGCCAATCAAAATTTCAATTTTATCCCTGGGATAATCCAAGGCAAGGGTGTTTAGAATTTTTTTTTCAATAACGCTTTGTTCATTGTAAGCGGCAATAATAATGGAAACATATTTCCCTCTAGGGAGGGGTGCCGAAGGCGGGGTGGGTTTAAGCAGTGTCAATAAACGCAAAGTTTGCGGATAAAGTATATAAACTTGGACTAATAAAACAAAGCACAGCCAGAATATAAACGTCATTGCGTGTCTCTTTTATTCAGGGAGTCTAGAATGTCTACAACTGTTTTTTGAAATTTGAGCCAATTTTCGCCCTCTTTTTTTATATTCTCTATTTTTTCCTCAAAAAGAGCTACGTCAAGCCCATGTTTTTGTAAAATTTGAAAACGAATAGCCATGCCATCTTCAGTTTCGCCATATTCCCGTTCTGCTATTCTAAGCTCGGCATAAGCAAGGGCAAAGCCTTTATCTATTGGCGTTGGTTTCTCGCAGGCCAGGAAAAACAGGGCTAAGAGAGTTAAAAAAAGAAATTCAATCATCACACCTATAAAAATCTCCTTAAAGGCTGAAATATATAAATTTCAATCAATATTTTTCTATCTTCCTGCTACGATGAATAAAAATACAGCCATAGGCATAGTTTTAATAGCCATTTTGTTTATATGGTCTTTGCAAAATTCCACCAAGAGGCAAGAATTAACGCAGGCGGAACTTCAAAGAAAAGCAACGGAAATCGCTGCTTTGGAAAAAGCAAGGCAAGATTCCCTCGCTGCTATAAAAGGCAAAAGCACGGAGGCGGGCGTTGTAGAGATGGTTGCTTCGCCGGGAGCCCAAGCAATGGAGCCGGCACTGGCAGAAGATGAGTCCGCAGAAGCAATCGAAGAACCCGCCACGCTAAGCCCTAGAGAAATTCGCGTTGTAACAAATCGCTTTGCCATTGGCCTAAATACAGTGGGGGCAAAAATCACCAGCATAGTCCCTAAAACTCTAGCCGACAGTCTTGGCTTCCCGGAACTTTTGCAAATTCCAGAAGACGGTGCTTTGAGCATAGAGTTCGGTTCCGATGAAGATAAAAGCAGGGAAGATTTTAGCCAGGCAATTTTCTCGGTTGCCGGAATGGAAGGTATAGATAGCATTGTTGTTCAAGATTCTGCTAGCGTAGTTTTTGAATGGAAAGACAAAAGAGGCAGAACAATTGCAAGAGAATACAAATTCTCCAAAGACGGGCACTCAATTGGGCATGAAACAAGAATAAAGGGCTTTACTCAAAAACGCTATACCTTGCACTGGAAAGGCGGAATGAGAGAAACCGAGGCAATTCCAACCACCACCACATTTGGCATGAACTACCTGTTCAGCGAGGTTATTTTTAACAATACCTACAATGTGGAGCGGCAAACCTTAACGAACAGAACCTGGCTCAACAAGCAGGGCAAGGCCTATTGGTTCGGGCTTCGCAGAAAATACATAGCCGCTGTGATAAACTTCAACGGCGCAAGCGATGCATCTCTTGCCGCAGAACCTATTACCAGCAAGAAAAACAGCAAAGACCAAGGGACTTACGCTTTAACGGTAGTAGATTATATACCCGACAATTCCGTAATCTCCTTTGATTTTAGCATTTTGCCGCTACGCTGGCACGAAATTGAGGCTATGGGCAAGGGCTATGAAAAAATTATTGTTGGCGGCTGGGAATGGATAGGCGCAGATAAATGGTTTGTGTGGCTATGCGGCCTTCTTTTGAAAATACTCAATGCATTTTACTCCATAATTCCAAACTATGGAGTAGCGATTATTCTTTTAACCATTTTTGTAAAAGCCGTAACTACCCCGCTTTCCGTAAAGCAACTCCGCTCCACCCGCACCATGATGGCTCTAAAGCCGGAACTCGATGCCATTCGCGCAAAAAACAGAGGCGATATGCGCACGCAGCAGCAAGAGGTTATGGCTCTTTATGCTCGCCACGGAATTTCACCGCTCAGCGGGCTTTCGGGCTGTTTTCCAATGCTGCTGCAAATGCCTATTTTCATAGGCTTGTTTGTGGTTCTCGGCAGAGCAATAGAATTAAGAGAAGCTCCATTTTTCGCATGGATAAGCGATTTATCCAAAACCGATGTTATTTGGAGCGGAATCAGCATTCCATATATAATGCCGAATGGCATTGCGGTTTTGCCTTTCTTGATGGTTGTAAGCACGTGGTATCAAACAAAGCAGACAATCACAGATCCTAACCACAGAATGATGGTGTGGATGATGCCGGCCATGATGTTTGTATTCAGCGCGGTTATGCCAAGCGGTCTTGTGCTTTACTGGACGGTTTCCAATGTATGGGGAATTGCACAATTTATGGTGATAAACCGCAAGCCTTTAACTCTCGGTGCAGGCACCGCTTCAAAAGCTCCCGCAAAGGTTGTGGAAGCGAAAGTTATTAAGGAGAAAAAGAGGAAGAAGAAGTAGTACCTGTGAATTTTAATCATGTTTAAAATATTTACTATTTTATCTGTGAATTTTAATCATGTTTAAAGTAGCGAGGTTCAGATATGCAGAAGCCAGTTTATAATAGAGCCGCCTATACAGGCAGAATAGAGGCTTTTATAGAGAAAAATATAGTGAAAGTGCTAACGGGGCATCGCAGAGTTGGTAAAAGCCGCATTTTATACTTGATAATGGAAAAAATCAAGAAAAATAAAGCCAAGGCAAACATAATCTATATAAACAAGGAAGATATAGCTTTCGATGCCATTCGCAGCTACCACGACTTAAATAATTACATTGCCGCAAAATCTGTAAAAAACAAAATGAATTACATATTTATTGACGAAGTCCAGTTGATAAATGACTTTCACATAACCATAAAATCATTGCTATTGAAAGAAAACAACGACATTTACATCACAGGCAGCAACTCAGATATGCTTTCCAGCGACTTAGCCAATGAACTTGGCGGGCGTTATATTGAATTTACCATTCACAGTTTGTCATATATTGAATTTTTGCAATTCCACAAGTTGGAAAACGATGATGCTTCTTTGGAAAAATATATCCGCTATGGCGGTTTGCCTTATTTAATTCATTTGCCTTTTGATAACGAAGTGATCAGAGAATATTTGAACAGTATTTATTCAACTATTATTCTGAAGGAGGTCGTAGCTCGTAAAAAAATAAGAAATACGATTTTCTTGGAGCAGCTGGTAAAATATCTTGCGGGAAATATTGGAAATTTATTTTCATCAAAGAGCATTAGTGATTTTTTGAAAAACCAGCGCACTGAAATTTCTCCGAATCAGGTTATTGAATATATTTCAGCGCTTACAGATGCTTTTGTAATTCATAAAGTTGGCAGATACGATATAATCGGAAAAAAAATGTTTGAACGCGGTGAAAAATATTATTTTGAGGATATGGGAATACGGAATATGATTGCTGGCTATAAACCGCAAGACAGAGCCATGCGTTTGGAGAATTTAGTTTTTAATCATTTGCTGTTTTGCGGCTATGACGTGAAGGTCGGAGTTTTGCAAGCTGAAGAGGTCGATTTTGTATGCTCAAAGAATGGCGAAAAACTTTACGTGCAGGTTACGCAAGAGCTATCCAAAGCAGAAACCATTGACAGAGAATTTGGCAATTTGCTGAAAATCAGAGATAACTATCCCAAAGTTGTGGTATCTGCCGATGTGTCTTTTGAAAACACTTATGAAGGCGTGCAGCATGTTTATATAAGAGATTTTTTGTCAATATAATGGCAAAAATTGATGTTTTTTCACTCTTCCCTTGTTTTTTCGGAAAAATAATTCTATATTTACTATAAATGGGTAAATATATTGGCAAAATAGAAGCTTTCCGCCAAGTCCCCCGCGCGGGGTCTAGCCGCCTATTTTATGCACCCCCCCCCCTATGTTACCTACATAAACCCTTTTACAGTCTCAATCCGAGGAGGTTCCAATGACCGAGTCTAAGCTCATTTCCACCCTAAAAATCCTGATAATCCTCCTAATCGGGGCTATCGGGGTTCAGACAATTTCCTGTTCCAGTCCGGAGCTTCCCGAATTGCCGCCGCCTAGCTCCGACTCGGCTGTTTCGTCGTCGTCCATGAGTTCTTCGTCTTCAGCGGACTTTTCATCGTCGTCCATGGGCTCTTCGTCTTCTGCTGACTTTTCATCTTCATCTTCAGCGGACTTTTCATCTTCATCTTCTGTAGTATTGCCTGACGCTTGCGTTGCAAAGGCAGATGTTCCAAAATACTGCGGGGAAATAAGCTGGGACAATATAAAATGGAATACAAGGCCAGATGCATTAGGCGGTTGCTTTTATGTTTTTGATTTAGCTTCCATAAGCACCAGCGCAACTTATATAGTAAACGGCAATGTGTATCAGGCAGGCACCAGAACAGATTTTGGCCCAAAGGCAGATGGCGGCTACTATATTTACGTGCAACCAGGCAGCTTGTCTGGCGTTAGCGCAACCTTAGGCGTAAAACCTGCCTGCGAAACTGGTGCGTATGGTCTCGTTTGCGCTGTTTCAACGCTACCCACTGGCGTGGAAGGCATTCCTATAACCACGCAACGCCCAACGCCAACGCTTGCTTGCAACAATGGTTTTGAACCATCCAATGAAAATGTTGACTGGCCTAGCTGGACCAGCCCCGCAGCTGGAGAACATGATATAATTGCAACCGCAACTTGCGGTTCAATGGTTTTGCAGGGCAGTTGCGGAACAATGAAGATTGATCCTATTATGCTTGCCTGCGGCACCATGCCTTCTGGCGGAGTAGAGGGCATACCCATAAATCAGCGGCCAACGCTAACTTGCAATAACGGTTTCAGCGCAACCGCCCCATCTTACGTTGGCATTGACTGGACTAATCCCGCAGCTGGAGAGCATAGCGTAACAGCAACGGCAAACTGCGGTTCCGCAATTTTGCAAGGCAATTGCGGAACAATAAATATAGACCCTGTTGCGCTTACCTGCGGCACCGTGCCATCTAGCGGAGTGGAAGGCGTTGCCATACCAGCAAATCAGCGACCAACGCTTGCCTGCAACAATGGTTTCAGCGCAACCACTTCATCTTACATTGGCATTGATTGGGATAATCCAGCACCCGGAAGCTATGATAACATAAAAGCAATGGCAAACTGCGGTCAAAGACTTGGTTTGCAGGCCGATTGCCCTGGCACTCTGGCTGTTGCTCCGGTTACTCTTACCTGCGGCACCGTGCCCTCCAGCGGAATAGAAGGAATTGCCATACCCGAAAGTCAGCGACCAACGCTAACTTGCAATAATAACGCTTCAGCAACCATTCCAGTTTTTACCGGTATTAATTGGGATAATCCTGCACTTGGAATATATGAAGATGGAGACATTAGCGTAACAGCAACTTGCGGTACAAAACCTGGCTTACAGGCTAATTGCCCTGGCGTATTGGATGTGTCAAATGAACCTTTTTGCGAGGCATTCTCGCTTTTGGATAGTTTTTGCCCCGGAGTTCCATGGTCTGATATAAAATGGAATCAATCGCCCGTTACTGACGCAGTTGGCTGCTATTATGTTGTGGACATAACTAGACTTTTTGTAAACGATTGGAATCAAACTCTTTTTAGGTTAAATGGCGCCACTCTTACCACCGAGGTTCACACCGGCAATATAGCAAGCCGTCCAAAAGTAGATGGCGGTTACTATATATATTTCAATCATACTAACTTGCACGATATGGCAATCATTAACGTTACTCCTGGAACCAAACCATCGTGCACAATGTAAAAGGAGAGCTGGCAATGTTTAAAATATTCAAAATCGGAATTATCCTTTTAATCGGGGTCCTGATATTTTCCTGTTCAAGCACGGAATTTCCCGACTTGCCACCGCCCACTGCCCAAAACAGCAGCAGTTCGCTTGGCTCAAGTTCTAGCAACGGCTTAAGCTCTTCCAGCAGTGATGTTCCAAGCTATGAAAGTAGTAGTAGCAATAATAGTTCAAGTTCCATGCAAAGCAGCAGTAGTTTTAAAGGTACTTGCCCAATAGCTCCAAATCCGAATGATATTGCCTTTGTGGATCCCAGAGACGGCAAAGCATATAAATATGAGCTTTTGCACAATGAGCAAATCTGGATGATGGAAAATCTGGACTATTCTGCCAACGGCACGCTCGGCTGGTGTTACGGAACAGGAATGGATATGGGAATACAGGGAGCAGAAGGGCCTGGCTGCGCTAATGGCTACGGCAGGACTTATGATTGGCCATCCACAAATATATGCCCCGAAGGCTGGGAGGTGCCAACCCGAGCAGACTGGACATCAGCATTTGGAACCATTGCAGCTAGACCGCCTGCCGATTTTTATATCTTGGCTGGAAACTACAATCTGAATAGCATGTATCCGCCGCTTGGCTGGGCGGCTAGAGGTTCTTTCGGCTTTTATTGGACAAGCGAAGCAAATGATTTTTTTGCCCTCTTTGCGGGTTCAAGCGGTGGCAGTATAAATAGCACCGCTACCAGCGATGACCGTTTCTCAGTTCGCTGCGTTGCCAGCGCAACCGCAATGCCAAAATGCAATGGAATTGAATATAACCTTGAAACTCACTTTTGCCATGAGGGAATGATTTGTGAAAACTAAACTCGCTTTAATCGCCGTTCTATTGCTGCTTTGCGCCTCTTTTGCACAAACCGCTACCCACTACGAAGCCTTTCTCGACAGCATAGAAGCCCACGCAGCCGCTATATTGCTGGAAAAAGAAAGGCTGGATTCGCTGAAAGCATTGGCAAATGCAGAAAAGGCAAGTCCTAAAGACGAATTTGAAAAACAGATAGACTACGAAAAACGGCTTGCCGAATTTGAAAAAGCAAAGCAGCAGAAAATACTTGCGCTGGAGCAGGACTTCCAAAACAGAACAAAAGAAAATATGGAAAAACTTAGAGGCGGCATTGCCTCAAAAGAAGATATACAGCCAAACTGGGAAGGAATGCTGAGAAAAGACGGCGATATAGAAGCGTACAGGGAACGCATAGACAAATTCGCGAAAAAGACCAAAGAAGCGAAAGCCAAAATGTCTCGGATCAGCCAGCTGCTCGGTAAACTGGCTCTCGCCCCAAACGAGCAAAAAAGCTTAACCGAGCACTGGCAGCGAAAAAACGCACTCTATATATCACGCCTGGAAAAAGCCCGCGAGCTAATGCTGGATTACATTATCCAAGATCAGGCGAAAATTCTAAGCACAGAAAGAAAAAAACACGAAATGAGCTTGGGCGCCTACAACGCAGACAAAGAAGAGTTTGAATTCAGCATGAGCGACACCAGCTCCCAAACGATTCCTTTCATCTTCAGCGGCGTAGTCAAAATGTCCCCTCAGCAGGCGCGTGAAACAAACCGCCAAACAGACAATTTCACCGCTAGCGTTGACTACATAAACTTTCCGCTTATCACGGAAGAAGCCAGATTATATCCCGGCGTGAAAAAAGCCAATGTTTTCTACAATGAGCAGGAACTTAAAAACACTGGCTCCTTCAGAATGGTTCCAGGCTTAGACCAGCACAGCGGCTTCAGGGAATGGGCAATCTACGCCGATTCGCTGCTCACCGGCAAACTTGCTCCCAGAAACCTTGACTCTCTCTACGCAATGAGCGCAAGCGCAGCGCGAGCAGCAACAGCGGCAAAAAAGAAGGAGAGCAGCTCTTCCTTGGCTGGAAAAACCGTTTTTCGCATAGCCATGTTCGGGCTTTCTGCCACCAGTTTGGGGCTTGGCCTGTGGCAGAACAGCGAGGTAGATTCTAAATCCAAAAAGGTGAACAGGCTATATTTAGAAGCGCACAATGACCTGAACGACCCTCAAAAACGCAAGGCCTACAAAAAAGGTGCAGACGATGTGAATGCGAGCGAGAATTTGAGAGCCGGGTTTTACATAGGCGCAGGAGTGTTTGGAGCTGCGGGGGCAGTGAGCTTCTTCTTTTGATTTTATCTATCTTCTCTCATATCGGCAGTAGCGGTAGCATCAGTGGCAGCAGTAGCGGCCTCTTCTGCTATTTGCCTTTGAGCTTCCATTGCCATTTTTGTGGCATTTGCCGCTATTTGCTTATCTGCTGGTGATGGGTCTGCTGGGGCAAGGGCGGCTTTTTTAATTACATTTGCTTTTCTTATGGTTGCTTCTGGGGTGCTTTCGGGGCTTACATCTAAATTTACGTGCCCGGAATTTGCATACCTTTTGCCATCTGGCCCTGTTACATAATCGTAATTTACTCCGCGAGCATAGCCGCCAGCCGCACTTAAATGCGCTTGTTCGTGAGTGCGCACTTTTTGGTCTATTCTTTTCATTTCTTCTACTTTTCTTTTATCTTCTTCGCTGAGTTCCAAAGCAGCCCAGCCTTCTTCAGAAAGGGATAGTTCATAAGCTTCTTCGTTTTTTTCTTGCAAAGAAGCATTTTTTTCCAAGTTCTCTTCTAGCGACAATGCCTTACCAGACTCGTTTACTTCGAGCATTCCTTTTTGAGAGCTGAAAATATTTCCTATCATAGATATACCTATCCTATTCACCCTATCGGCAGAATTTCTAAAAACTTTAGCGTTTTTTTATGCTTAAATGCAACAGTATTTTTTTGTATTTTCATCAGATGTTTATCCCCATCACCAAAGCAACGGAAATTCTAAAAGCTGGTGGTATTGTCGCTATACCAACAGAGACCGTTTATGGGCTTGCAGGCAATGCGCTTAGCGAAAAAGCTGTAGCGAAGATTTTTGCGGCAAAAGAACGTCCTTTTTTTGACCCCCTTATAGTTCATATAGCTGAATTTGCCGATATTGAAAATTTGGCAACCGAAATTCCAAAAAATGCGAGAATATTAGCTGAAAAGTTTTGGCCTGGCCCTCTAACTCTTGTGCTAAATAAAAAAGAAATAGTTCCAAGCTTAATAAGCGGGGGGCTTTCAACCGTTGCCATAAGAATGCCAAAGAATAAAATAGCAATAGATATAATAAAACAAACAGGATTCCCACTCGCCGCACCAAGTGCAAATATGTTCCAGCACTTAAGCCCAACAACAGCCGAGCACGTTTTACAACAACTAGGCAATCGAATAGACGGCATAGTAAACGGCGGTCCCTGCGAAGTAGGCGTAGAAAGCACAGTTCTGGGTTTTGAAGAAGAAACACCGGTGATTTACAGGCCTGGAGCGGTTACCAAGGAAATGATAGCGGAGGTTTTGGGAATGAAAAGTGGGGAGCAGGGAATGGGGAGTAATTTTCAACTCCCTTCGCCGGGGATGTTGAAAAAGCATTATTGCCCGAATACGCCGCTTTGTTTGGGGGTGCCTGAGGTTGTGCCGCTGAATTCGGGGCTGTTGGCTTTTGGAGAGATGCCGAAAAATGCGGGCTCTTTTGCTGAGCTTTTGAACTTGTCAGAGAGCGGGGATTTAGTTGAGGCCGCAGCAAATTTGTATGGCATGTTGCACAAACTAGATTCTTTGGGCTTGAGCAAGATTTTTGCTGTTAAGCTTCCGGAGGAGGGCTTGGGTGTGGCGGTAAATGACAGGTTAACCAAAGCGAGTGGCTAGCCCCTAATACACCGCCTAATCAAACTTCATATCTTTTGGCATCATTCCCAGCTTGCGCTTCAGCCAAATCTTCATGCTTTCAAGCAAGCTGTACACAACCGGCACAACTATGAACGAAAGAAGCATGGAGCTGGTCATTCCGCCCATAATCACCCAGCCTATTCCTCGTTTCCACTCGGAACCGGCGCCAGTGCTCAGCGCAATGGGCAACATGCCCACAATACACGCCATGGCAGTCATAAGTATGGGGCGGAAACGAATTTCAACCGCTTTACGCAAAGCTTTATATACGCTGTTTTCCTGCTTTTTAATTTGGTTTGTAAAATCAACAACCAATATGGCGTTTCTTGCAACCAAGCCTACAAGTATTATTATACCCAAAAGCGAGAATATGCTCATGTTATTGCCGGTTAGGGCAAGCGCCCACAATGCGCCGATAACGGAAAGCGGAATGGAAAACAGTATCACAAAAGGATAAAGATAGCTTTCATAAAGAGCAACCATAACCAGATAAATCAAAATTATAGAAGCAAACAAAGCAATGAACAAGGCTCTAAAAGAATCAGCCATATTTTTAAGCTGGCCCTCAACCTGGTAAGTTACATCGGGATTATCTGCCAGTTTTTCTTGCAGTTTTTTCTCCACATCTGCGCCTATATCGCCTATTGAACGCCCTTCTATATTGCCCTGCAGCGTAATAGATGGAATTCTTCCGTAGCGCTCCATCATATTAGGGCCTGTGCCTTCGCGAATATCAGCGATCTGCTTTAATTTAACGGGGGCTCCCAACTGGCTCATAATTGTGAGATTGCCTACGTCTTCTGCACTGCGGCGATCGAAGTTGTCGAAGCGAACGTTTATATCGTATTGGTAATCGCCTCTGAGGAACTGCGCATTTCTGTTGCCGGCAAATGCGAATTGCAAGGTACCGCCAACAGAGCCTAAATCCAAGCCTAAGCGAGCCATTCTTTCGCGGTCTATATCAACCACTACTTCCGGGCTGCCCATATCGGAACTGAGTTTCATATTGCGAACACCATCGATTTTGGTGAGGGTATCTACCATTGTATTTGCAAAAGCCAACAGCTCTTCTCTATTTGAGCCCTGCAAAACAATTTGCAGAGGCGCATTAGCACCGCCGCCACCGCCACCCATCATAGATGCCGCCGCAACAGTTGCCTTAACTCCGGCATAATTGGAATTTATATGCCTTTCCAAATCTGCAGCAAAATCTTCCGTGCTTCTTTCGCGAAGGTTTTTATCAATCAACTTTACGCCAAGATTGCTTGTGAAATTTCCGCCGCTGCCCCATCTGGAACTGCTTCCGCCAATGCCCGCATATACGCTTGTAACCTCTGACATCTGCAGAAGCTCATTTTCTATTTGCCGCGTTATTTCGTTGTTTTGCGTAACAGAAATATCCTTAGCGTACTCAAGGTTTACATCCAACTCGCCGGTATCTCCATTTGCCACCATTTCCATGCCTATAAAACCCATTGGCACTAAAGCAATAGAAGCGATAAAAAGCAAAGCGGCTAAAAATACAGTTGTCCAGCGATGGTTTAAAGCCCATTCCAAAATGGATAAAACAAGCTTTTTAAACAAGTTTATCACAAACTCAAAAATTTGAAGCAAACCGCTGAAAAGACCATCACCTTCAATTTTCGTTAATTTTCCAAAGCGGCTTGTCATCAAAGGAACAACCGTAAATGCCACCAGCAAAGAAATTAAAAGAGAAACAGACATGGTAAGCGAGAATGCTTGGAACACAGGGCGAAGTATGCCCGGAGCGATAGCGACCGGCAAGAATACCACCAAAAGCGTTAGAGTTAAGGAAATAACAGAAAGCCCTATTTCCTTAATGCCGTCTATAGATGCCTGCATGGGGCTTTTTCCCATTTCCATGTGTCGGTAAATATTTTCCAAAACAACAATAGCATCGTCAACCAAGTTTCCTATCATCAAAGAAAGCGCAAGCAGGGTTATTATATTCAAAGTGAAATCCATAATTGCAAGCCCAATAAAGGTTGTAATAATGGAAAGCGGCACTGCAATCATAACTATAACGCTATTGCGGAAAGAATGCAAAAAGAGAATCATAAGTATGGTAACAAATATTACCGCCAATGTTAAATCGAAAATAACCGCATTTGCTGCATCGCGAATCATTACGGAACTATCCATCGCAAGCCCAAATTTAAGCCCTTGAGCCTTATAGCGTTCTTCTAAAATTTTTACTTTTGCTCTCACCTGCTTGGAAACTTCAACGGTATTTGCATCGTCTTGCTTGGATACATATAAACCAACTGCGGGCTGCCCGTCTAATCTGTAAAAACCGGTAACGTCTTTCACGGCATCTACAACTTCTGCTACATCTCCAACTTTTAGCAGAGAGCCATCTGAATTTCTTTTGATTACCGTGTTTGCTATATCTTCAATGTTTTCGTATTTTGCCGAAAGTCGAATGGTACTTGTTAAACTGTCTGTTCTTATGTTGCCGGCAGGGAAATTCAAATTATTTGTTAGAACCGTATTAACAACTTGCAAAAGCGATAAACTTTGCGCCATTAATTTTGCAGGATCTACATTCACTTGAATTTCACGCTGCAAAGAAGCCATTGTGGAAACTTCGCCCACGCCCGGAACGCTGGAAAATTCGGGTATTATGCGGTAAGTTAAAAGATCGTGCAGGTCTGTTGCTGAAATATTATCTGCTCTAACTGCATAGTTTAAAATTGGCATTGCGTTGAAATTTATTTTTATAACAGATGGATCGTAGGCATCGTCGGGGAGTCGCATTCGTGCTGAGTTTGCGAGTCGCGTGCCATCGTTTACCGCCATTTCCATATCGATGCCGCTTTTCAATTCCACAAGCACAATGGAAACGTTTTCTCGCGAAATACCGCGTATATTCGCAACGCCCGGCACACCGGAAAGCACTTCTTCCATAACCTTGGTTACGGAGTTTTCTACCTCCGAAGGATTGGCACCCGGATAAACAGTTACAGTTACAAATATAGGGAAATCTATGCTTGGCATTAGCTCGTAGCGCAAAGTGCTATAGCTTATGCCGCCCAAAAACATGAAAACCGTGAATATTACAACAACGAATGTAGGGCGTTTAATTGAAAGTTCGGCAAGACTCATTGTAAAATCCTCACAGCGGCATCTTCATATAAATTCTGATGGCCTGTTAAAACTATATGTTCACCCAAACTCAAACCACCCTGTACAATAGCGTTTGTTCCTTCAACTTCGCCCAAAACAATGCGGCGCATAGTTGCTTTGCCATTTTCTACCACATAAACTTTTGGATCTTTTACGCCATCAACCAATGCTTCTCTGGGAATAACAAGCGCATTTTCCAAAGTTGGCAAATCAAAAGAAACATTGCCAGATAAATCTGGGCGGAGTTCTCCCTTTGCAGCTGGGTCTGTGATTAAAACGTCAATGGAATAACGCCCGCTCATGTCTGCGGCAATTCCTATGGTGTGTATAACTGCATCAAAATCTCTGCTCAAAGCATCTATGCGTACCGTTGCGGGCATTCCCTGTTTAACATGCACAATTTCCATTTCTGTTAAACCAACTTTCATAATCATCTCAGAAAGATCTGCCACCATAAATGTAGGAGCGCCGCCGCCTACAACCGAGCCAACCTCAACCATTCTCCGAACCACAACGCCTCTTTGCGGGCTTTTAACTGTTGTGTTCGTAAGCTGTTTTTGCAAAGCTATTACATTAGTGTTTGCTGCTTCAACAGCGAGGCGCAAATTATCAACGGTTTGCTGAGTTGCCGCACCGCTTTGCGCTAAATTTTGAAAGCGAGCTAAATCTCTTTTGGAATTTTCCAAACTTGCTCTGGCGGTTTCCAATTGCGTGGATACTATTGTGGCATCAACAAGAGCAAGGGGACTGCCTTGCCAAACCGTTTCGCCAACTTCCCTGTAAATACGCTGAACTTGCCCAGCGGTTTCGGCAAGAATGGTAACTTGCCTTCTAGCGGAAAGAACGCCGTTTATTCTTATTCTGCGATCGAGGTTTTGTTGCTCAACCGAGAAAAGCTTAACAGGAACTTCCATGGTGATGTTTTGCCTTTCAGCAATTTTAGCTACTCGTTTGCTTTTGTTGAGGTTAAGCAAAGCAAAGGCTCCCGCAATTACAGCAGAAGTTAATAATAGTGCTAGTAAAGATTTTTTCATATTTATCCTCTTCGAAAAAAATTATTCCGCTCTGTGGCGCAAAATTCCCAAAACCTGTTCTAAAGCTAATTCTGCTGTTTTTTCAGTATAAAGAGCGTTTATTAAATTGGAGTAAGCTGTTTGCATATTGTTATCTGCTGTTAGCAAATCGGTTATGGGGGCAACCTGTTCTTTGTATTCTAATTCTTTCATCAAGTAATTTTCTTCGGCAAGGTTTGCGCTTTTCTCGTTTCTTTCAACCAGTTTTTGCGCATTGAACAAAACAGCTTTTGCGTTTTCATAAGTCGCTTGCAATGCTAATTTTTGTTTTTCCATATCAAGTTCTAGTTGCCGTTTTTGAATTTGAGCACTTGAGCGTTTTGCTCTGTTGGACATTCCATCAAAAATAGGAACGCTCACGCTTACGCCAAGTTTACCATCATCTTTGAATTTATCTTGAGGACTGTTAAAAAAATCAAAATTTTCTCTGCTCGCTTGCGTGCCGTAACTTGCGAAAGCTACCACGCTGGGGTACATTTCCTGAGCGACTAAATCAATATTCATTTCCTGCAATTTAATTTGCTGCTCCATTCTTTTCAAGGTAATTGAATTTTGCAATGGGTTGCCGCTTATGCTATTGGAGTTTCTTGAATCTATGTTGAGGCGATCTGTTAAACTGATTTCTTCGCCGGGTGAACGCCCCATAATTTGCAGGAGGGCATCTTTTTGGCTTCTGATTTGAGTGCTTAAATTATCTATTTGCGTGCTAAGAGCCGCCAGGTTTATTGTCATTGTATTCAAGTCGCTTCTTTTTGCTATACCTTGTTCTACCATCGCTTCAATCATGCTTTGCGTTTTGCTTAAATTATCCTTTGATCTTTTTAGCACTTCCAAATTTTCTTCCATATAAACAATAACCCAATACTGCATTGCTATGCCGAAAATTATGCCTTCTCTTAATTCCATTTTGCCGAGGGCATCTATTTCCTTGCCTTTTTTTGCCATTTTAATACCCGTTAAAGCCTGCGGAACATATAAAAATTGTGAAAAATTTAAACTTCCTGCCACATTCCAATTTATTGACACTTCATTTACTGGCACTCCAAGCATTTGAGCAATAAATGGATCTGGAATTCTCACAGGATCCATCCAGAGGTGCGTAACGGTGCCGCTGGCGGTTACTTGCGGCAGGTATCTGCGGAAGGCTGCGTCAACTTGGGCATCGATATTGTTTGTGCCTAATTCGGATTTTTGAATATCTAAATTTCGTTTCATTCCCTCTTCTAGAGCTGCTTTTAAGCTAAGAGGGGCGGCGGAAGCGAGAGCCGCAAAGCTAAATACCACTAAACACGTTAGACCAATTCTATTCATACCAGCTAAAAGTAAATAAATAAAGGCGTTTTTTTAAACAATTCTACGTTTTATGGGATTAAATGAAATTTTTTTGGGATAAACGGAGTTTTAAGAACTCAATTTTGGCGATGTGCCTAGGAA
Source organism: Candidatus Fibrimonadaceae bacterium (assembly GCA_031281155.1). Classification (GTDB taxonomy): domain Bacteria; phylum Fibrobacterota; class Fibrobacteria; order Fibrobacterales; family Fibrobacteraceae; genus Fibrimonas. The sequence goes on along the minus strand of JAITFT010000194.1, from coordinate 936 downwards.
TTTAGGCTTTGGTTTACTTCTATAATTCCAGAATTTTGTAGATTACCCGCAAGTTTTTCGGAATATAGCTCAGCCTGGTAGAGCGTCTGGTTCGGGATTATTTCAATACAAAAAAAACGTTTTTCAAAAAGACCCGCAATTTAAACGGCTCTGTAGCCAGTGAAGCCCAGAGTTATCGTATCAATTTAATCCCTAACTTTTTTCATTTTAGGTAGTCTATTTCAATTTTTTTGAATATATCCCTGTTTTTTGCTGTAGTTTCTGATATATGCCATTTCATTATTAATCATTTTACACCCCCATTTTCTCCTTAAAATCCTTATAACTATTCGCCCAATCAAAACGAACCATATCATCAACCGCTTTAAAATGAAGTTTTCCACACCTAATTTTGTATTTTTCAACATCGGTTAAGTTTCTTTTTTCTTTATCACATTTTGTTTCAATGATAAAGTACATTCTGATACTGCCATCATTATCCTTATAAACTATTGCCCAGTCAGGAGAGTGGTTGCCGTAAGGCGTATCAATTACAAAACCGCCTTTTTTGATTTTTGTGAACAACAAGACGTTCGGATCGTTGTCAAGTTTTTCGGCAAAGTCATACTCACCGCCTGAGTCAACACGATAGTATTTATTGATTGCCCTACGTTCCGATTCTTTTGTTTGGTAGACTTTTTTTTCAGCCTCAAGCATAGTTTCATCAATAACATCAGCTTCAAAAATTAATTTATCGTCAAACTTATAGCCATTTATTACTTCGTAAGCATTAATAGCCTTCGCCTTTGTGTCGTTTAAGTTTTGTTTGATTCGTTTAACTACCAAATCAAGAATATCCTGATTTGATAACAAGATTTTCTTTTCTATCTCCCTCAGTATGCGAAAAATTGCAAAACGTGGAAGGTTCGTATGATACATAATCGTGTTAGCAAGCTC